>JBPYFG010000455.1:0-5021 GCA_051986365.1 Xanthobacteraceae bacterium | reverse complement strand
CGACATCTGCAGTCGCGTGGAGCCGCCGCTCGTGGACTACGGCAAGGGTCATCTGGCC
Source organism: Xanthobacteraceae bacterium (assembly GCA_051986365.1). Lineage (GTDB taxonomy): Bacteria > Pseudomonadota > Alphaproteobacteria > Rhizobiales > Xanthobacteraceae > BOG-931. Next base: position 4,963 of record JBPYFG010000455.1, on the reverse strand, counting down.
GCGTGCCATCACCCACTGAACGTCGACCAGGCGACGCTCGAGCAGGCAACGATCGCGCCCGAGAGCCCGCGCGCGGCCGACGAGGACGTGTTGCCGGAGGATTTGGGCGGCGAGTCGCATCCCGTTCCCGAGGAGACCGCCCACTAGCGCGGCACAGGCGCTAAAGGACGCGGCCGGTGCCGCCGATACTGCGGGCATGGACGCCGCAGAGCGCCGCCAGATTCTTTCCCGTTACCTGGATCACACGCGCCGTTTCGACCGCGTCGCCGCCACGCGCCGCCGGAGCGGCAACGCGGAGGTGGTCCCGTTCGCCGGTCAACTCCAGCAGCTCGAGCAAGAGCCGACGAACCGCGAGGTCGAGGTGCTCCAGCTGATCTCGGACGGCCTCGTGAACCGCGAGATCGGCACCCGGCTCTTCCTGAGCGAGGAGACGGTCAAGTCGCATGTGCGCCACCTGCTCGCGAAGCTGCAGGCCCGCTCGCGGGCACACGCAGTAGCCGTCGGCTTCCGCCGCGGCATCATCGCGTAGGCAGCCGAAACCGCACCTGGGTGGCGGCACCCGGCGTAAACACACCTACCGCCCGCTTGTAACCAGCTTTTCCACCACCTGTGGAAATCCCTCACCAGGGGGATGCCCACACGCTGTGGAAAAAAGAAGCTACGCGGGCTCTACCAACTCTTGCCCGTGCCCACCACTGCGGCGCGGGCGACAGCGCTGACGAGCGACTTACGCACTGTTGAGGACTCCTACGAGGGGACTGACGGCGACGTGACCGTATCACCCGAAAGGGTTAGATTCAAGCCGTCCGCTGACGTAGTTTTTGCCAACTTCAGCGGGATTAGGGCAAGAAGGCTGAGCTCTATAGAGATTTATGGCGCGATCGTCCTCTTGGCGGCCGTGGCGATGGTTGTGTCACTCGTTGCGGCTGGCTACCGCCTCGGTTCTCCAGTCGCAGTGGGCCTTCTTGCGGTTACGGCAGTTTTGGCCGAGTTTCAATCCGTACAGCTGACGCCGTCCTTCGAACTGTCGGTCGGGTCGCTTACGATTGTCTTTGCCGCTGTTCTGTTCGGACCTTTGGCCGCAGTCGTCGTCGGCGCGGCGGGACTCTTGATTGACCTTCGGCGGCAAGATTCCGACCAGCACCTCCTCCGATGGATGGTCTGGACAAGCTCGCGAACGTTGGTCTCAGGTGCTGCAGGTCTCGCGGCTGCGGCGGTCGTTGTGGGTTCCGAAGACGCGTCGCTCGGGAAGCTCTTGGCGGCCGTCGCTGCGGCTTCCGCCGCAGACGTCGCGGGCGACCTCCTTCTGTCGCCATTGCCCGCGGTGATCCGAGGCAGCGCATCGTGGCGTCAACTGACGGCAACCCTGATTCCCCTCCAACTTTCGGCGATCCCCCTTCACGTGCCAGTGCTCACACTCCTCGTCTACGCATACGTGCACGTTTCGCCTTGGAGTGTCGCGTTCTTTGTCGCTCCCGCGTTTGCCGCACAACGATTGTTTCTTCTCTACCGCCACCAGAGAGAAACGGCCGAGAAGTTGACTGCTGTGAACGTCCAGCTTGAGAGAGCAAGTCTTTCCTTCGCGTCGGCTCTGGTGACGACCCTCGACGCGCGCGATCGGTACACAGCCGGGCACTCCGCAGCCGTCGCTATTTATTCCCGCGATATCGCGGCCCGCATGGGTCTGACCTTGGAAGACCAGCACTTGGCTCATCTGTGCGGACTCGTGCATGACATCGGCAAGGTTGGGCTGCCGCCGGGCCTTCTTGAGAAAACGGGAGCGTTGACTCTCGATGAGCGTCGTCAAATGGAAGAACACCCCGAAATTGGCGAGCGTATCCTCTCCCAAGTCGAGGACTACGCTGACATCGCTCGGATCGTTCGTCATCATCACGAGCGTGTGGACGGCCATGGATACCCCGACGGGCTTCGCGGGGAGGAAATCCCGTTGCTCGCGAGGATCATCGCTGTGGCCGACTCCTATAACGCTATGACCTCGGACCGTCCCTACCGTGACGCGATGCCGAGTCGAGTAGCGCGACTCCGCTTGGCGCAGGCTGTCGAGAGCCATTTCGACACAAGCGTTGTCGCTGCGTTCGAGGCGATCCTTGCAGGCTCACCCGAGAGCTATCGCGTTGCTAACAGCAGCGAGTTCGCGTTCGAGACGCAGCAAGCCAAGTCACCCGAGCGGCCCGTCGTTCCGATCGCCGCCGTCGCCGTCTAGTCGCTCTGAAGCAGACCTTGATCGGCAGCGCGCATCGCCGCTTCAGTGCGTGACCGCGCGCCGAGTTTGCGGAGAATGTGCTGAACATGCACTTTCGCCGTCGACTCCTCAATCCACAATGCCTTAGCGATCTCCGCGTTCGAAAATCCGTCACACAGCAACGTGGCGACCTCTTTCTCCCGCTTCGTAAGATCTGAGGTCGTCCCGTCTTGCCGAGGGCGGACCGGGATCTTGAAGCGTTGCGCCAGTGAGTGATCGCCGGCGCCTTCAACGAGACTCACAAGTGAGCTCGTCCGTGCCGCGTCATCGGCGAGCACGCCTAGGACAGGAGGGAATGCGCGGTAACAGGCGACGACGCTATCGAAGTGGCCTACTTCCTGCGCCCGATCGAACGTTCTGAGGATGTCTTCGCTCTCTCCAGAGCTTCGTAGCCGCGCGACAGCAGTCGCCCACCGCGCTGGCAAGGCAGCTTCGATCTGATCCGAGACGGTGGCCGAGAGTTCTGCAAGTCGAAAGGCGCGATCCGATTCCTCTGAACAGGCAGCCGTAAGAGCTCGCATCGCGAGGAACTCTGCCTTCATGACGAGGTTCGGCCAGTCAAGCGGTTCGGCTTCGAGCGTTGCGCGGGCGACACCAACTCTTCCTTGCGCGAGAAGCAGTTTTGCGTGGATGACTCGGGCATTTGTGGACGAATGGTTGTCGCCCAGGTCGGCGGCACGCGCGAGAATCTCGCGTATTGTCTTATTTGCCTCGCGGTACCGTCTCAGGCCGGTCTCGGCGGACGCGCGCATGCATAGCGCGTGTGGGAGGACGAACTCTAAACCGACTCGCTCCGCTTCTTCTCGCTCGATTTCGGCGACATCGAGCGCTTCCCCATAAGCCGCCGCAAGCCCGAGCGCCGTTCCCAGCATCTGGAGATAGCCAGTCTTGACTAGCGGATCGCAGGAGCCGTCGGCCAGGTCCAGTCGGTGGCGCCACTTTGCGAGAGCTTCCTTGACGCCTCCCCACCGAATCGCGGAGCTCAGATATGCCTGCGCTTGACGGAGTTTGTCCTCCGTCGTCGTCGGCTGCGGACTCTCGAAGCGAGCGATCGCCTCCAACGCGGCGTCCCGGTGACCGAGTTCGGTGTTCGTGACAAATTGGCCCCAGATCGCTTGTCTCTCGTCAGTGACACTCGTTGCCGTGCGGGCCGCTCGCTGGTGGAGTCGGAGCGCTTCTTCCGCATGGTCGGCAAGTTGAGCGCTCTGCGCGGCTCTGTACAGGGAACGGGAGTAGAGCGGGTGCTCCTCAGAAAGACCAGACGCAGCGTCTAACGCATGCATCTGGGCCTCTGAGTGCCGACCCTCACGGAAGGCTACCTCAGCCAACGCGAGATCTACCTCGGGAGATATGGGACTCAGCGAGCGCGCTGAGGCAACCCAGCGTCTTACAGTGGCAACGCGACCCTGGCGAAGCATCTCATGAAGCGATTCATCGAGAAGTCTTGGCAACAGGTCGACCCGACTGGTCTGCTCGATGACGGTGAACGCGTCGTCCCAGGCTTGCTCCGACGTCAGATGAGCTACTAAGACGTCGGTCCAAATAGCCGTCCCATCGCTGTCAAGATCGAGCTTCGCGCGAAGGAAGTGCCGGAGCAAGGGATGCATCGTGTCGTCGTGACCAACTGACGAATTTAAGAACCCGTGGATCTCGCCCTGCGCGATCAGCTCCGCGGCGTCGGAGCCTGCTACCAGAGTGACCACTTCGTGCGTTATCGCTGGGGCGAGGCTTAGCGCACACAGATATGGGCGATACGCTTCTGGAAAAGCCTGGTAAAGCTCCTCGGCGAAATAGTCGTGAAGGGTCTCGGGAAGTTCGTCGTCCAGTGCCTCGAGCGACTGCGGTGTCAGGGCTGCTAGCGCAATAACAGCCGGCCATCCAGCCGCAAGCGAGACAAGTGCGAATGCGGCCTCTTGATTTGGAATGCGCAGGATCTCCGCGGCCTCGGCATCAGTCATTGCTAGCGCGCTTGAGCCCACTTCGCGGGCTTCTCCGTAGAGCAGCTTTCGGGCTGTGATCCAACTCGGGCGACGCCTGCTAATGATCACGACCCGGGCGACGGAGGCCAGCCGGCAAACGAACTCCTCCGCCTCCGGGGCATCCATCAGGTTGTGGTAATCATCGAGGATCAGCCACGCATCATCTGGCCAAGGCTGACCGTTTTCCGTTAGTGTTTCAGCGAGCACGGAAGGGTCGATTTCCGTCTCCCCCGCCGCGCGGACACGATCAGCTAGGAGGTCAGCCGCGCCAGGGAGGAGATCACCGATCAGCCGCGCGATCGATGTCGCCAGGACAGCAACGTCCGCGGCTGCCGATGTCAAGTCGAGCCAAAACGCTCTGCGCTTGCCGTCGGATATCCACTGTCGAACGAGCGTGGTCTTGCCGAATCCGGCTGGCGCAACGAGCAGGAGCAGAGGCGCATCTGCCTCGTCGAGCAATCGCAGGAGCCGCGGGCGCCGAATGATCCGTCGGGTTGTCGCTGGTGCTTTAGCCCGCTTGGCTACGTTCATCCCCCCCGTCCCCTGTAGCGGCCGCAGTTGGCCTCCGGGGCAGGGTAGTGATCACGAGGCGCCTTGGAAAGTGTCCTTTTCGAGCTGACCGTCCCTGCGACACGAGGTCGCAGGGACGGTGCCGTCAGCCCCCGTTGTCGGCTTTCGCCGACTCCAGGCTTGCAGCGAGCGGGTCCTCGCCCGTCAGTGC
>JBPYFG010000454.1:0-8241 GCA_051986365.1 Xanthobacteraceae bacterium | reverse complement strand
GGGACTAGGTTGAAATTGCCATTTCACTTTAGCTTGTTGTTTGAACATGATCTTTTCCGAAAACCGGTATCCACTTTTCGGGATCATGCTCTAGAACGGATTCCACGTCGGTTGATCGGTGAATTTAAGGTAGCCGAGATTAGCCCCCAGCCGCAGCCCGAGGCCCGAACGGATCGGCACGACGGTGATGTTGTTGGCCACCAGCGCGGTCATGCCGAAGCCGCCAATGAAATAGGCGGAGCCGGCGATGCCGCCGAACCGCTCGAAAATCGCATCGGTGCGGGGCAGGTTGTAGACCAGCATCATGGTGCGCGCGCCGTCCGCGCCGGCGTCAAAGCCGATGCTCGGTCCTTGCCAGAATACGCGCAGATCGCCCGCATTCTTTGTGTAAAGCGTGCCGTCACCATAGCGCAGACCGCCGACAAAGGCGCCGCTCGCTTCTTCGCCCAAAATATAGCCGTTTGGCAGTCCCCAGTGGCTGACCGCCTTTTCCACGATCATGGCGAGCCCGCGGGACACGCCGCCAAAGAACCGATGGCCGGCATCGACCAGTTCGTTGGCCGAGAACTGATTGGTTGGCTGCGGCGGCGGGGTGGAGTCGACGGCAGGCGGCGGCTGTGGCGGGATCGTCTGCGCCGCTGCGGTCGCGATGAGAAGCGCGGCGACGAGCACTGCCGAGACAGCAGCCAACGGCACCGCCGCGCCAGCGCGAGGTCCTCGAGTGAAGTTCATGGCGAAGTTCCCCAGAGCTTGATCCCTTCGGCCTAATAGCTTGAGCCCTGATCCCTTGGACTGGTCCCCTTGGGGCGCTAGCTCTTGATCCCTTGGGCTTGAGCACAGACCGAATGCAACACCGTCACGAATCAGCGCAGACTTGGCGGGAACTATGACGCTAGCACGGCGAAAACGGAAGGATTTGCGCAATCCGGCGCGGTGGGCCGCTGGCGGGCCACAGCGCACCGCTTACTCTTGGCGCGTTACTCTTGGCCCGGATCGCCACGGGCGATGAAGTCGGGGATCAAGCGCTTTGGCGTGCCATAAACCAACTGAGAGCCATCGGCCCGGCTGACCTCGCCACCTGCGGCCAACACAAGGGCATGCCCCGCCGCGACATCCCAATCATGCGTTGGCGCCAGACGCGGGTAGAGGTCGGCGCTTCCTTCGGCGACCCGGCAAAATTTGATTGATGAGCCACAGGTTACGGACGATGCCTGCGCCACGCCGGCAAGATAGGCCTTGGTATCCGCGTCGAGATGCGAGCGGCTGATCATGACTACAAGATGCGCCGAGCGCGGCCGTGTGTGGATCGCAGTCCGCCCCCTTTGGTCGGTGAGCGTCATTCGTTCAGCGCCACGACCGGCGATCCCGCGCCAAGCCAAATCGATGGCGGGTGCCGCGATAATGCCGATGAGCGGCGTACCGAGATTAATTAGTGCGATATTGACGGTGAATTCGTCACGTCCGGCAATGAATTCTCGGGTCCCATCGAGTGGATCAACCAGAAAATAAGTCTCTTCCCGAGGCGTCCCAGAGTGCGCCTGATCCTCCGCGGCCTGTTCTTCCGAAACGATCGGGATCCCAGGCGCAACGCGTTTAAGATCCTGCAGAATAACGGCTTCCGCGGCTTGATCCGCCGCCGTCACGGGAGAGCCATCGGCTTTGTGGCGCAACGAAGCTGCGCCGCACTGTCGAATGGCCGCCGCGGCGCGGGCTGCGATTGCCGTCAACTCCTCCATGAGGGCTACGCATGCATTGGTGTCGAAGACGGCCACGGAGATACCTTGGCTTTTTCCTTGGGATTTTGCCCCACACGCAAACGGGGCGGGGCTTGAGCGGGCGAGGCGGTTTAGCACGCCCTAGTCCAGGGCACGATTGCCGAATCGCCTGCGCTATGACACCCACGCCAGGATTGCCGCTGCCCCGAGGTCTCCAACCGAGGTCTGCAAGCGAGGTCTCCATGTCAGATCGTATGACCGCTCCCCCGATCATCGGCGCCCTCGACCTCGCTGCGCTCCTTTGTTCGCGTCTATGCCATGATCTGATCAGTCCGATCGGCGCCATCATCAATGGCTTGGAGGTGATGGAGGAAGATAAGGATGAAGAAACGAAGACCTTTGCGCTCGACCTGATCAAAAAGAGCGCCGGCCAAGCCTCTGCCAAGCTTCAATTTTGCCGTCTGGCCTTCGGCGCCTCCGGATCCGCAGGCGCACAAATCGAGCTTGGCGATGCTGAGAAAGCCGCCCGCGGACTTCTTGAGGACGGTAAGGCGACGCTGGTCTGGAATTTGCCGCGCGCGCTTGTCGCCAAGAGCCGGGTCAAACTTCTCCTCAATATGCTCCTGGTCGGGAGCGGGGCTATCCCGCGTGGTGGCACATTGACCGCCGATCCGATGGGTGAGGGCTATCAAGTCAGCGCGCGCGGGCTCAATGCCCGGTTGGCGCCGGCTATTGCCGACCTCCTGGCCGGCAGCCCGGCCGAGCCGGTCAACGCCCACGCCATCCAGCCGTTCTATACCGGCATATTGGCCCGCGATTGCCGCTTCGGAATCTCGGCGAGACTTGAGGGTGATGCGGTCGTTGTAACCGCCTGTTGACGAAAAACGGGACCTTTTCCAGGTCCGAAGAAATCAGGCTGGGATTTTCGCCTCTTCTTCCGATGGCTCCCGCAGCACGTAGCCGCGGCCCCACACTGTCTCGATGTAATTCTTACCGCTCGAGGCGTTGGCGAGCTTTTTCCGGAGCTTGCAGATGAACACGTCGATGATCTTCAATTCCGGCTCGTCCATGCCGCCGTAGAGATGATTAAGGAACATTTCCTTCGTCAGTGTCGTGCCTTTGCGCAGGCTTAGGAGCTCCAGCATCTGATACTCTTTGCCCGTGAGGTGCACCCGCGCGCCGTTGACCTCAACCGTCTTGGTGTCGAGGTTGACTACGAGATCGCCGGTCTGGATGACGGATTGCGCGTGACCTTTCGAGCGGCGCACGATCGCGTGTATCCGCGCCACCAATTCATCCTTGTGGAAGGGCTTGGTCATGTAGTCATCGGCGCCGAAGCCAAGCCCCCTGACCTTGTCCTCGATCCCGGCGAGGCCGGAGAGGATCAGGATCGGGGTTTTCACCTTCGATACGCGCAGACTGCGAAGCACCTCGAAGCCGGACATATCTGGCAGGTTCAGGTCCAAGAGGATGATGTCGTAGTCGTAGATTTTCCCGAGGTCGATGCCCTCTTCTCCAAGATCCGTCGTGTAGACGTTGAAGCTCTCGGATTTGAGCATCAATTCAATCGATTGCGCGGTGGCGCTATCGTCTTCGATCAGCAGAACGCGCATGCCGGTCCCCTTCTTCGCCGCACGGGCTCAAGCTCGGCGCGCCGCGGCGGCGGCCCCTGGAAAACGCCAAAGACAAACTGATTCGGGACACTAACGAACGTATGGTTAACAAAACCTGATTCCGTCGCGCAAGTGGCCTGTAGGCATGCCTGCCGAACACGTCTCAAAGTCTTGCCATTTAGTGATTTTTTGGTCACGATTTTGTTCATGTGTTGGATTAAGTCTCGGAGTTAACAGATTCACCTGACTCGCCCTCCGACCCGCGTGCATATGCGGGCGAGCGAGCCCGCTCGTTAAGGACGATCGGGGCAATGATTAACGCTGCGGGTAAACAAGCCATTAAGAACGGCGGGCCCCAGGTAACCAATTCTTTTCCAGAAGGGGCTCTGGATGTGCCGGCAAGCCCCCAGGTCGCCAAATATGAGCGGCAAACACGGCCCGCACGGGCCTTCCAAGCCGAAAAATGACCATTTAGAGCAGCGACGGCTATGGTGGAAACCGAACGCTAACGTTATCGCGCCACAATCCCTCTCATCGCGGGCGCCGCGTCTTTCGCTCCTCGCTTGGTTGCGAGGCCGAGCGGGCGGGGCCGCCTGATCCGTCGCTTCGGGGGAGTAATAGTCGATGAAGTCCCGTGAGACGCTAGTTCGGCTCAAGAAGTTTCAGCTCGACGAGAAGCGGCGCAAGGTCGCGCAAATCGAAACAATGATCGCCGAATTCGATCGTGTGGCCGGGGAGCTCGAGCGTGAAATCCGGATCGAGCAGGATCGCGCAGGCATCCACGATCCGGCGCATTTCGCTTATCCGACCTATGCCAAGGCGGCGATTGCACGCCGGGAAAATCTCAAGCGATCGGTCGATGAGCTGCGAATTCAGCTCGAAGAGGCGAAATCAGCGCTTGGAGAGGCGTTTGACGACCTAAGGAAGGTCGAGTTGCTCGATGTGCGCGATCAAATGCGCGAGCGGGAGACCGACACTGCCTCCGAACCGCATGAGCTGCCGGAGGCCAGCCTCCTGCGCGCGGGTACCGTTCGGGCTTGAGCCCTGCCGACCTTCTGACGCGGGACTAGCGTTCGGATAGGCCGCAAAGCGTTTCGGGGCGCAGATCTACCGTGCAAACTCGAGCGTCTGCGCGCACCTCGGCGTCCGCCAGGCAGGCGAAAACGGCCTGCTTTCGCTCTCGACGAGACCCCCTTTCGACGGCGATAATATTCGCAAGCCATAAGGCACGGCACCGCGCGCGCCGGCATTGCCGCACCGCGCGCGTGCGCTTGCTCTCAGGGGGCGGTTTGAGGCCGGTCCGGCCTGATCGGTGGGGGAGACTGAGGCCCGATTTCCGGGTCCGGGGCGATCATGTTGATGCAGACCGAGCTCGTTTGGCTGCTGGGCGCCGTCGCGAGGGGCGACGAGGCAGCGTTCGAGCGCCTTTATGGCGCCACCCGCGCAAAGCTCTATGGGGTACTGCTCCGCATCCTGGGCAGGCCTGTATGGGCCGAAGAAGTCATGGAGGAAACCTACCTTAAAGTGTGGAAAATGGCCGATCAGTTTGATCCGGCGACGGCAAGTCCGATTACCTGGATGGTCGCTATGGCGCGCAATCGCGCTATCGACATCGTGCGCAAGCAGGGAGACGTCGCGATCGCTGAAGAGCCCGAGGCGCCTGAACCTGCCGCCGAGAGCCCAGCGGCGCCATTGGCGCGGCGCGAGATGACGGCAGACCTCAAGCGCCTGCTCTCCTGCCTTGGTCGGCTCGACCCGGAAAAGCAGCGGATCGTGCTGCTGGCCTATTACAGCGGCTGGAGCCGCGATCATCTGGCGAGCAAGCTCGATATTCCGGCGAACACGATCAAGACGTGGCTTCGCCGCAGTCTGCTCGAAATTCGCGAGTGTATGGGAGCATGATCCGACAGGTGCGGGCTGACCGCGTCTTGTCTGGACCAGAGTCAGTTGAGGCAGCGATGTACGATGATGATCACGATGCTCTTGCCGCCGAATACGTTCTAGGCACGCTGTCGGCGGCGGAACGCGAGCAGGCCGAGGCGCTGCTGGCGCGGGACGCTGGCTTCGCCGAGACGGTGCGGCTATGGGAGCATCGGCTCGGTGAGCTCAACGTGATGGTCGAGTCCGTCGAGCCGCCACCGGATCTGTGGGAGCGGATCAAAACCGGAATCGATGGCGCCGAACGGCGGACCCAAGCAGCCTCTGAGACGCTGGAAGTCACTGGCGTGGAACCCGAGCCAGCCGACTCGGCCGCCTCCGCCGTGAGCCCGCCGATCGACGCGAGTGCCGAGCCGAGCTTCCAAACCGTGCCGGATTTGCTCACCGATCAGCTGCAAAGCTCCGAGGACTCCAAGAGGGCCGACCTTGCGTCAACGCTGTTGCCTTCGGAATCGACGGCTGAATTGGTCGATCGGCTACCGAAATCAACCGCGCCCCAAGCCACGACCGAAACGGAAACCGTGCCCCCAGGCCAGAATGCCGGGCGCTGGCGCGGCCTTGCCATCGGCGCGAGCGCCATCGCGGCGCTGCTCGCAGCCTATATTGCCGTCGCTCATCTCGCGCCCGGGCTCATGGCCTCGAGCCGACAGCCGCAGATCATAACCGGCGCTCTGAAGCCCGTTCCTCAGCTCGTGGCCGTGTTGCAGCAGGAGCCGACAGCGCCGGCCTTTCTGGTCATGCTGGATCTGCAACAGCGGACGATCACAATACGCAGGCTGACCGCGGCGCCGGACAGTGGTCGCAGCTACGAATTGTGGCTCAATTCAAATAAGTTACCAAAGCCGGCCTCTCTCGGGCCGGTCGGGGAAAGCGAGGTTACGACCCGCTCGATTCCCCAGAATATCGATATCGAGACGATGCGAGGCGCAACCTATTCGGTCTCGCTTGAGCCGGGCGGCGGCTCGGCAACGGGCACACCCACCGGTCCGACGTTGTTTAGAGGCCGAATGATCGAGGCCGTTCCGGGATCATCGGGGTGAGCTGGCACGCCCGATCCTGGCGCGCTATCGGATGGCAGGGATATCGCCGCTCACGCTCGTTGGCCGACCGGCTTTGACTAGGGCCGCCGTGCCGAGGTCGATGTTGCTGCTGACATGGGCAAAAATGCCGACCGCCGCGACCACCAATGCGCAAATGAGGGCGATCACCACGATTTTCAGGTGCGTGGCGCGATCAGCGCCGTACATCGAATGATTCATGCCATCCTCTGCCACAGCGCGGCGGGTGGATTGAGCTCGGCTTTGCTCGAAATAATCACCGCATCCCCGTGACCAAATGCGCATTCACCCGAGCTTGAAGTCTCGTGATAACGATTGATCGGGAAAGCTGTTCCCTTACCAAAGCGATGGCCGGACTACCGAAATGATCCGAAATCGCAGCGCGCTAGTGCCGCTTTATCCAATTGTTTCGCGGCTCGCTTGCGGGCTTGTCATCGCATGCGCCTTGGGAGGTTCGACCGTATTGGCGGATGGAATCGAGCCGGGCCTTTGGCTGGTGATCAGCAGGACCCAGACCGGCGGCGTGATCGGGCCGCCCCACGAGTCCTCGAAATGCCTCACGCCTCATGACGTCGCCGACCTCGCCACCACCTTTTCGCCGGTATCCCGCACCGTCAATTCGACATGCGCGCCGATCGAACGCAGCTTGGCCGGTTCGCGCCTGACTTGGCGCCTGACTTGCAAGGGACAGCTCGACATGGAGCTGACCGGCGAGTTCAACTTCGATAGCCCACGGCACTATACGGCTACAGTGCAGAGCAAGGCGGCCATGGCCGGCATGCCGATGGTCGACTCGCAAGAAAACATCGAAGCGCGTTGGCTGTCAGCCTGTCCGCAGTAGGCAGGTGCTTGCCGCTTCCGAATTCACCACTTGCCAAGGCCGAGCGCAGTCGCCTTGGCGGCGCCCCGTAGCTCATCGCCCAGCTTGCGGTCATCGATCGAGCGCGACAGAACCATGCCGCCTACGCAAAGCGCAGCGATTGCGAGTGCATTGGTGCGCCGCGCCTCGGCATTGCCGTTCGTAGCTTGCTCGAATGACTGAATCATCAATTTAAGCGCCGCCTCGAATGCCTGTCGGACCGCCCGATCGGTGCGCGAAATGTCGTTGGGCAGACCGATCATTGGGAAGGTGTCCGCGGTCGAGTCCTGCTCTGCCTCGGACAAATAGTCTTGCACGATCTTGTCGGCGCGCGTTCGCTCCGACCCGCTGGCTTTTGGATTCTCGCGATCCTCGTGGACGACGCGCGCAACCGATTGCGCGTACAGGTCGCTCTTCGACGAGAAATAACAGTAAAAGCTTCCGCGCGTGAGGCCAGCCTCGGCCATAACATCGTCAATCGATACGGCATTGAAGCCGTGGCGGTTGAACAACCGGCCAGCGCTCTGAAGAACGAGATCGCGGATTCTATTGTGATGCTTACGCGAAGGCGGCATTGACGGTTTTGGCCGTGTCAGGCCTGTGGCGGTCCACTGCATTTGGGCGGTCCGTGCGTAATGTTCGCTTGAACACCCGGCAGCTATTCTTATTCCCTAGCAGGTATTCTACTTTCGGAAACGTTGTCGCTAATTGTCCTTGAGAAAGTCTTGATGATCAACAACATGCTATCTGTTGTACGATGAAGACAAATCATGTTCGTTGATGAAAAATCGCTTCAGAACTGCCTCGTCTCCACCACTACAAGGACTAAAGAGCAAGAGTTGAGATATCTAAATCATAGATGAATATTACTCATCTTGAATCCGCGAGTCGTAACGTGATGCCGAAATTCTGGCTGATGATTCCTTTGATGTGCGCGCTAGCCGCGACAGTTGCGCCAGCGGACGCCTCGCCGCTCGCGGCAATGCTCGTCGATGCGGGGACAGTCGTTCCGGGCTTGGTCGCCGACATCCGCTATGCCGGTTCTCACAATTTTGTCG
>JBPYFG010000453.1:0-4564 GCA_051986365.1 Xanthobacteraceae bacterium | reverse complement strand
TCAACCTGCTGATTTTCTTTGTCGGTGTGGTTGCGGCGACGGTGTTTGCCGGCGTGCCGATCGCATTTGCTTTCGGGCTCGCGATTTTCGGCTATCTCGCCTTGGCGACCCACACCCCATTATCAGTGCTGGTCGGCCGCATGGACGAGGGCATGAGCCACCTGATTTTGCTCGCCGTTCCACTGTTCGTATTTCTCGGCCTTCTCATCGAAATGACTGGCATGGCCCGCGCCTTGGTTGGCTTTTTGGCCGATCTCGTTGGTCATGTCCGTGGCGGGCTGCATTTTGTTCTGGTTGGCGGGATGTATTTGGTGTCCGGAATCTCCGGCTCGAAAGCTGCGGATATGGCGGCGGTGGCGCCGGTGCTTTTCCCGGAAATGACGCATCGCGGCGCCAAGCCTGGCGATCTAGTTGCGCTGTTGTCGGCAACCGGCGCGCAAACCGAGACAATTCCTCCGAGCTTGGTTCTCATCACCATCGGCTCGGTAACGGGCGTCTCGATCGCCGCGCTTTTTACCGGGGGACTGTTGCCCGCCGTGGTGCTCGCATGTCTATTGTGCTTTGTAATCCGCTGGAGATACCGCCGCGAGGATCTCAGCAACGTCAACCGCGCCACCACACGCGAGATCGCCCGCAGCTTTGTGGTCGCGTTGCCTGCTCTCGCGCTGCCGTTTTTGATTCGAGCAGCGGTTGTTGAAGGTGTCGCGACGGCAACCGAAGTGTCGACGATCGGCATCGTATATTCAGCCGTCGCGGGTCTTGTGGTGTACAGGCGCTTCGATTGGGCGGCGCTGCGGCCGATGCTGGTCTCGACCGCCTGCCTCTCCGGCGCCATCCTGCTCATCATCGGCACTGCGACGGCGATGGCCTGGGGCCTCACCCAATCTGGATTCTCGCGCACGCTCGCCGCGGCGATGGCCGGCTTGCCGGGCGGTGCGGTAACCTTCATGGCCGCCTCGATCGTTGCTTTTGTCGTGCTCGGCTCGGTGCTGGAGGGAATTCCGGCGATCGTTCTGTTCGGACCTTTGTTGTTTCCCATTGCCAAGGCTGTTGGTATCCATGAGGTGCACTACGCAATGGTTGTGATATTGGCGATGGGCATCGGATTGTTCGCGCCGCCGTTTGGCGTCGGCTACTATGCGGCCTGCGCGATCGGGAGGGTCGAGCCGGTCGCCGGCATGCGGCCGATCTTGGGCTATCTGCTCGCGTTGGTGATTGGAACGATCATCGTTGCAGCCGTGCCATGGATCTCGATCGGTTTCCTCCAGTAAGTTTACGGGAAAGCCCATCGTCCCAAATACAAGATAGCGCGCCATGAATCTTGCGCTTTGGCTGGAACGTGCAGGAGCGAGTCATGGGTATCGACCTGCCCTGGGATTGGGCTCGCGCGTCATTAAGTGTTACGATGAGGTCGCCGGGCGAGCGGCAAGGCTTGCGGCGTCACTGCGTCATCGTTTCTTCCTTCAACCCGGTGAGCGTGTCGCCATCGCCGCGAAGAATTGTCCCGATTACGTGGAGTTGATGTTCGGCATTTGGCATGCAGGCCTGGCTGCGGTGCCCGCCAATGCAAAACTTCACAGTCGCGAGCTCGCCTACATTCTGGAACATTCCGGCGCCCGCGTATGCTTCGCCTCACGCGAACTCGGCGACGACATCGCGGCCGATGCTCCGTCGACGCTTGAGCATCTGATCACCGTCGGCAGCGCTAAATACGACGCATTGTTCACTGCCGATCCGATCGCGAGCTGGCCATGCAGTGGCGACGATCTTGCGTGGCTCTTCTACACTTCGGGCACCACCGGCAGACCGAAGGGTGCGATGCTGACCCATCGTGTGCTTGCGACCGCAAGCCACGCCTATTTTGGCGAGGTCGACCCGATCGCTCCGGGCGATGTGCTGCTGCACGCCGCGCCGATGAGCCATGGTTCGGGACTGTACATGATGGCGCACGTTGCTCGGCTTGGCGTGCACGTGATTCCGGAGTCGAGCTCCTTCGATGCTGAAGAAGTGCTTGGCTTATTCGATACTTGGCCGCGCAGTTCGATGTTCGCCGCGCCGACCATGGTCAAGCGGCTAGTCGAGTGCAAGGCACAATGCAATCCGGCGCATATCAGGACCATCATTTGGGGCGGTGCACCGATGTACGTCGCCGACGCGCGCGCTGCCATCGACCGATTCGGCCCACGCTTTGCGCAGATTTACGGTCAGGGCGAAAGCCCGATGACGATTACCACGCTGTCAAAGCAGGAGATCGCCGATCGTGATCATCCGCATTGGGCTGATCGGTTAGCCTCAGCCGGCCGCCCCTTTTCTTGCATCGAGGTCAGGGTCGCCGATGGCGACGATCGGCCGTTACCCGCCGGCGAGACTGGCGAGGTGCTGTGCCATGGCGATGTCGTCATGCCGGGCTATTGGCGTAACCCGGTGGCTTCGGCCGCAACGCTCAAAGGCGGATGGCTGCACACCGGTGACATGGGCGCGTTCGACCGCGAAGGTTATCTCACCCTCAAAGACCGCTCGAAGGACGTTATTATTTCTGGCGGGTCGAATATCTATCCGCGCGAGGTCGAGGAGGTCCTGCTTGAGCACGCGCTCGTTCGTGAGGTTTCGGTGATTGGCAGGGCCGATCCGGAGTGGGGCGAGGTTGTTATCGCTTACGTGGTCGGTGACGCGGATCGCAACGAGCTTGATGCGTTGTGCCTCAACAGCATCGCGCGATTCAAGCGTCCCAAGGATTATGTGTTCGTAAGCTCGTTACCAAAGAACAATTATGGGAAAGTCCTCAAGACTGAGCTGCGCGAACTCGACGCAACCGCCCGAAAGAGAAGCTGAATGGTCGAACGACTCAAGGGAAAGATTGCGCTTGTGGTCGGAGCCGGTTCAATCGGACCGGGTTGGGGCAACGGCAAGGCTACGGCAGTTGCCTTTGCGCGTGAGGGTGCAAAAATATTCTGCGCCGATATTAACCTGGCCGCGGCAGAGGAGACAGCCGGGATCATCCGGAACGAGGGCGGTGAGGCGGTGGCACACCGCGCCGACGCCAGTAAGGCCGGTGATGTCAAAGCGATGATTGAGGCCTGCGTCTCCGGCTATGGCCGCATCGATGTGCTCGACAATAATGTAGGCATCGCCGAGCTCGGCGGGGTAGTCGAGGTCTCTGAGGCCGAGTGGGATCGGGTGTTCGCAGTCAATCTCAAAAGCGCCTACCTCGCGATGAAACAAACTATTCCATTTATGGTGCGCCAGGGCGGCGGCTCGATCATCAATATCTCTTCGATCGCTTCGATCCGCTACACCGGTGTTCCTTATGCGACCTACTACGCGTCAAAGGCCGCGCTCAATCAGCTTACTAAAACCACTGCCGCCGAGTATGCCAGCAGACGGATCAGGGTGAACGCGATTTTACCAGGACTGATGAAGACGCCGATGGTGGAGAACAGCGCTGGCCTCGCCAAAAGCTACGCTGGAGGCGATGTCGAGGAAATGTGGCGCGCACGCGACCGACAGGTTCCAATGGGATTCGGAGGCGACGCCTGGGATATCGCTTGGGCCGCAGTTTATCTTGCCAGCGATGAAAGCCGCTACGTTACTGGAATCGAACTCGTCGTCGACGGCGGGATAACGCTCAAATATGTCTAAAGCCGTCAGGCGAATTTGAGTACACGTCAATTACGCCACAACCGCTTGGAAGCAATCTGCGCGCCGTCGCTGAGCGCTTTGAGCTTGGCCCAGACGATCGACGGATGGACTTCTTTTGATCCGGCGAAAGTAGCGAAGCCGCAGTCCGATCCGGCGATCACATTTTCGCGGCCGACGATTTCGGCGTAGCGGGTGATCCGATCCGCGACCAGCTCCGGATGTTCGACGAGAATGGTCGAATGCGAGATGACGCCCGGGATCAGGATTTTGCCGTCCGGAAGCTTGACGTTCTTCCACACTTTCCATTCGTGTTCATGCCGTGGGTTTGCCGCTTCGAACGAATAGGCGCCGGCGCGAATCTTAAGGATGAGATCGACGATGTCTTTGAGCTCCATGTCGTGAATCCGCGGACCCATATTGATGCCGTAACAGGTATGAAAACGGATTTTCTCCGGCGGTATGTCGCGCAGCGCATGATTGAGCGCGGCGATGCGCAGTTCAGCCCATTTGCGGCAATCCGCGATGCTCGCCTCGGGGTGGATGATGTAATAGGTCACCAGACGCGGATCGTCGATCTGTACGAGGAAACCAGCGTCGACAATGGCCTTATATTCTTCGCGCATCGCCTCGGCGATGGCGAACACGTATTCTTCTTGTGATTTATAGTAGGCGTTCTTCTGCCAATCTTCGATATTCGACGGCGAAATTGCGGGCATAAAGACTTCTTCAATTTCGACGCCTTTCAGCGCCGCATTGAGATTGTCGATGTCCCGCTTGAGCTGCGCGTGGCCTTTGTACGTGATCGGGCCGGTGCAGATCATATGCGTGTGGGTCGAGGCCGGATGAGTCTGTCCGTAAAATTCGGGAAAGGAACGGCCCTCGCGCGAACTTAGCCACTGATTACGTGGACCGGCGCGGGTATCGA
>JBPYFG010000452.1:0-5099 GCA_051986365.1 Xanthobacteraceae bacterium | reverse complement strand
ATTCTTGGCGACGTGATTGGGCCCGCTGCCTTGCGCGGCAAGCTTTTTATCGCGACCAAGCTCGAGTCCGCCGATGTCGAGGAGCTTAAACGCTCGCTCAATCGTTTGCAGACCGCCAAGCTCGATCTTCTGCAACTCCATAATGTGAGAAATCCGCAGCAATCGCTCCGCGCCTTTCGCGACTGGAAAGCGCAAGGCGTGTGCCGCTATATCGGCATCACCTCGACCTCTCACGGCGCCTTCACGGCGGTGGAAGCCATCCTCGGACGCGAAAAGCCCGATTTTGTGCAGATCGATTATTCGATCGACGACCGTGAGGCCGACAAGCGCATCCTACCGCTTGCGGCCGAGGTTAAGGCCGGCGTGCTGACCGCGTTGCCGTTCGGCCGCGGCCGGCTGTTTCGCGCCGTACGCGACCGGCCGCTGCCGGACTGGGCAAAAAGCTTCGCCGGCAGCTGGGCGCAATTTTTTCTCAAGTATTTATTGGGCGATCCGCGCGTGA
The DNA here is from genome assembly GCA_051986365.1 of Xanthobacteraceae bacterium. Classification (GTDB taxonomy): domain Bacteria; phylum Pseudomonadota; class Alphaproteobacteria; order Rhizobiales; family Xanthobacteraceae; genus BOG-931. Next base: position 4,597 of record JBPYFG010000452.1, on the reverse strand, counting down.
CCGCGGTCATTCCGGGTACGGCCGACGCCGGCCACATGACCGACAATCTCGGCGCCATGCGCGGACCGCTTCCCGATCCCGATCAGCGGCGGCAGATGGTGCAGTTCATAGAGACGTTGTAACCGTTTCGATCTGGCCAGCCCCACAACGAAAATGCGAAAGCCGCAGGACGTCTCCTGCGGCTTCCTTTCCGCCCGCTGCAGGGAGGGGGATCAGCGGGCGCGCGAATGCCTGCGATCAAAAAGACGCGGCTAGCCGTCGCGCCGGTCCTCGCCCCAACCGCGATCATGACCCCAGCGCATGTGATGATGCGGCCGCAACATGCGCGCGAGCTGGACGAAACGGCTTTTCTGATCGTCGTTGAGGCTCTGATAGAGCGGCGCGCCAGCGTCAGCGATCTTCTTCAGAGCGGCGCTGGTCTTGGCCATATTGTCGGCGCGCTGCGACAGCCGTTCAAAAGGCGTACCCGGCTGCTGTTGATCGCCGGCTTGGCGCGCCTGCAGCCGCTGGATACGCATCTGAACGAGATCGCGAACGGCCTGCTCGAACTGTGGCCAGTTCTTGGCCTGGTCCGGGGTGAGCTGAAGTCCGGCCTTCAATGCGGCGATCCGCGCGTCGGCGAACGCGGATACATCTGCCGCACTCAGTTGGTGACGTTGCTCGAAGCGCGGTTCGTCATTGGCGAATCCGCTGCCGCCGCCAAGACTGTGTTGCGCATAAGCGAGCGACGAACCGGCGAGCGCAATGAACGCGGTCGCGGTGATCACTGGCCTCAACATGGCGATCCTCCTGAAAATTCTGCACAGGCCTTGCAGTAGATGGTGCAGCGAGTCGCCGTACAAGTTAAAGTTTGGAAATGTGGTGCCCGAAGATTACGAACGCGTAATCTTTTCGTCCGCAAATTGACAAATTGAGCTTTCTGTCAATGCAGGATCTGCCGCAGAAACAATCGCGTGCGCTCGTGCTGCGGGTTTTCAAAGAACGCTTTCGGCTCGTTGATTTCGACGATCTGGCCATCGGCCATGAAGATGATTCGATTGGCCACTTGCCGCGCGAAACCCATTTCGTGGGTCACGACCAGCATGGTGATGCCGTCGCCGGCGAGCTCGACCATGGTGTCGAGCACCTCCTTGACCATCTCTGGATCAAGCGCCGAAGTTGGCTCATCGAACAGCATGATCTGCGGGCTCATGCACAAAGCCCGCGCGATGGCGACGCGCTGTTGCTGGCCGCCGGATAGCTGCGAGGGATATTTGAGCGCTTGGTCGGGTATCCGCACGCGCCGGAGATAACGCATGGCGAGCTCTTCAGCGTCTTTTTTGGGCATGCGCCGGACCCAGATCGGTGCCAAGGTGCAGTTTTCCAAAACGGTGAGATGTGGAAACAGATTAAATTGTTGAAACACCATTCCGATATCGCGGCGTACCGCCAGGATCTGCTTGGCATCATCGGTGAGCTCTTTGCCATCGACGACGACGCGTCCGCGCTGCCAATCTTCGAGACGATTGATGCAGCGAAGCATCGTTGATTTGCCGCTGCCGGAAGGGCCGCAGATGACGATCCGTTCGCCCCGGGCGACGGTGAGATTGATGTCGCGCAGCACGTGAAAATCGCCGTACCATTTGTTCAGGGCGATAATCTCGACGGCCCATTGCCCGTTTGCGCCGCCGCTCTGCCTCGCCGCATTTGTCCTGCCCGTATCCGTCATGCCCCGCGCACCTTTCACCGACGATGCGCGCGCGCCAACCGCGCTTCGACATTTCGCGAATAGCGCGACATGCCATAACAGCACACGAAATAGAACAGCGCGGCGAAGGCATAGCCGGTCACGCTGGTGACCGGCGTGGCCCAGTGCGGATCGCCGCGCGCGGCTTCGATGGTACGCAGAAAATCAAAAATCCCGACGATGAAGACCAACGTCGTGTCCTTGAACAATCCGATGAAAGTGTTGACGATGTTCGGCAGCGTCACCCGCAACGCTTGTGGCAGAATAACCAGGATCATCATCCGCCAATATGACAGGCCGAGCGCCTGCGCCGCCTCGTATTGGCCGCGCGGTATCGAGAGCAGCCCGCCGCGCACGACCTCGGCCATATAGGCGGAGGCGAACAAGGCGACGCCGATGAGCGCACGCACAAGCTTATCCGGCGCAAAGCGGTCGGGCACGAACAAGGGCAGCATGACGCTCGCCATGAACAGGACGGTAATCAGCGGCACGCCGCGGACGAATTCGATGAAGGTGATCGAAGAGAGCCGCACTGCCGGCATTGCCGAGCGCCGCCCCAGCGCCAGCAAAATGCCGAGCGGCAGCGACGCCACAATGCCTACGGTTGCGACGACTATGGTGACGAGGATGCCGCCCCACAGCGAGGTCGGCACGTCGGGCAAGCCGATCATCGGCACCCCGCTCAAGAGAATGTAGGAAAGGACCGGCAGCACGATGAAGAAATAGATGGCGCCGAGATCGCGGCGCGGCGCACCGAGCCAGGCCAGCCAAGCGATTCCGAGCGCAAGCAGCACGAAGAACAGATCGACGCGCCAGCGCTCGCCTATTGGGTAGAAGCCGTAGACGAAATAGGAGGACCATACCCGCACGAAGGCCCAGCACGCGCCCGGTTCGGGCTGTTGCTCCGACGGCAGGCAAGCCTCACGGTCGGCGCCCGACCACACCGCGTCGAAGACAAAAAAGCGCAGCAAAGACGGCACGATCCAGACAATGGCAGCGAGGCAGACAATTGTGAGCGCGATATTCGCTGGGGACGAGAACAAGTTGGCGCGCAGCCAGCCGAGCATGCCGGTGCTCGCGACCGGCGCCGGTAACAGTTGTGCCGGTGTGTCGCGCAGATAGACCTGGTCGGCTGCCGCCATCGTTCAGCGCTCCGCGATGGCGACCCGGCGCCCATAGAGATTCATCACGAACGACGTCACTAGGCTGAGGAAAAGATAAACCGCCATGGTAATGGCAATCACCTCGACCGCCTGGCCGGTAATATTGAGCACGCTGCCGGCAAACACCTGCACCAGATCGGGATAGCCGACGGCGACCGCGAGCGAGGAGTTTTTGGTCAGATTGAGGTACTGGCTGGTCAGCGGCGGCACGATGACGCGCATGGCCTGCGGCACCACCACCAGCCGAAGCGTCGCGCCCGATCGCAAGCCGAGCGCCTGCGCGGCTTCGGTCTGCCCGGAGGCCACGGCAAGAATTCCGGCACGGACAACCTCGGCAATGAACGCGGCAGTGTAGATCGTCAGTGCGACCAGAAGCGCCGCGAATTCCGGCAGGATCTCGATACCGCCGCGGATATTGAAGCGAGCCACTTCGGGAAAGCTGAAAGACAGCGGCGCGCCGGCGCCGAAGAACACCACAAGCGGTAACAACACGATCAGTCCGAACGCGTAATACAACGTGCGCGGCGGCTGCCCGGTACGTTCCTGGCGGCGGCGGCCCAAGATTCGCAACGCCAACGTGGCAACGATGCCCAGCAGGAGCGCGGCGACGATGTAACCAAAGTTCGGACCAAACACTGGCTGCGGCAGAAATAGGCCGCGATTGTTGAGAAACGCGCCGCCCGGAATTGCAATGCTGCCGCGCAGGTCTGGGAGCGACTTGAGAACGGCGTTGTACCAAAACAAAATCTGCAGCAGGAGCGGGATGTTGCGAACCAGTTCGACATAGCCACCGGCCAGATGCGACACCAGCCAATTGCGCGATAGTCGTGCGATCCCGATGGTGAAACCCAGCGCAGTCGCCAGCACGATGCCGAGTGAGGCGATGAGAAGCGTGTTGAGAAGGCCGACCCAAAAGGCGCGACCGAATGTCGAAGTGCTGGACGAGTAAGAGAGCAGCGTCTGGCTGATATCGAAACCGGCGGTGTTGTCCCAGAAGCGAAAGCCGGAGGCGATCCCGGCTTTCGCGAGGTTATTGGCGGCATTGAGGGCGGCCGCGTAGATGAGGCCGCCGACCACAATGACGAGCGCCGCCTGCAGGGCAATATTGGTCCATTGCTGTTTGCTGCGAACCGGGAATTGCAGCATCTTTGCCATTGGCCGGCGGCGACGGCGACAGCCAGCCGGGCTAACGCACCGGCAGCCCGTATTGCAGACCGCCCTTAGTCCACAACCCGTTGAGGCCGCGCGCAATCTTCAATGGCGAGCCCTGACCGACGTTCCGCTCGAAAATCTCGCCGTAATTGCCGACAGCTTTGATGATCCGATACGCCCAATCATTCGTCAGGCTGAGCGATTGACCGAATTGCCCCTCGACACCGAGCAGACGCCGCACATCTGGCGCGTTGGACTTCATCATATCGTCAAGATTGCGCTGGGTGACGCCGAGCTCTTCCGCATCGACCAGCGCCATGTGAGTCCAGCGCACGAGATCTTCCCAAGCACTGTCGCCTTGCCGCACGGCAGGAGCGAGCGGCTCCTTGGAGATGATCTCCGGCAGCACGATATGCGCGTTGGGATCGCTCAGCCGCAGCCGTTCGCTGTAGAGCTGCGATGAGTCGGTGGTATAGGCGTCGCAGCGACTGCTGTCATAGGCCTTGACCGCTTCGTCGGCCGTTGCAAAGGTCACCGTCTTCAATGACATGTTATT
>JBPYFG010000451.1:0-2247 GCA_051986365.1 Xanthobacteraceae bacterium | reverse complement strand
ATCGTTGAAAACAATGGCGTTTACGGGTTGACCAAGGGCCAATTCTCGGCCACCGCCGATCGCGGCTCAAAATCAAAGCGCGGCGTTACTAACACCGATAGCGCCATCGACATGGTCGGCATCGCCTTGCAGCTCGGCGCGAGCTTCGTGGCGCGCTCGTTCTCCGGCGACAAGAAGCAGCTTGTTCCGATCGTCAAAGCCGCGATCGAGCACCAGGGTGCCGCCTTCATTGATGTGATTTCGCCGTGCGTCGCCTTCAATAATCACGCCGGCTCGACCAAGAGCTTCGACTACGTGCGCGAGCACAACGAGGCCGTCAATTTTCTCGATTTCATGACCGGCCGCGCGCCAATCCATGTCGATTATGCGCCGGGCACGGTGGAGATGGTCGAGCAGCATGACGGGACGGTGCTGGCGCTGCGCAAGCTCAATGCCGAATACGATGTGCACGACCGGCTGGCGGCGATGAGTTTCATCGCTCACCATGCCGCGCTGGGCCAGATCGTCACCGGCTTGCTCTATGTCGAAGAGGACGCCTCCGATCTGCACGGCCATTTGAATACCGTCGTAGCGCCGCTCAATGCGCTTGGCGAAAAAGAGCTTTGCCCCGGTTCGGCCGCGCTCGACAAGATCAACTCTAGTCTGCGGTAATCACCGTCATTGCGAGGAGCCCGCAGGGGCGACGAAGCAATCCAGGTTTCGGGATGCCGATTCCTGGATTGCTTCGCTTTGCTCGCAATAACGAGGCAAGTTACTGCAAACACGCGCCAATATATTGATTGCGCAGATTTCCCGGCACGGCGTAAAGCCCGGATTGGAACGTGCACCGTGAGGCGCGGTCCTGAAACGTCTCCTGACCATGCGGCAGATTGGGAATAATTTGCGCCGTGCCGGGAATTCTGGTCCGCCCTTGTTCCTGCTGCAGCGGCGGCACTGTCAGGGTGCCGCCACCCTCCGGCGGAATAAGCTGCGTCCGGGGCAAGGGCGTCGGCAGCACCGAGCCCGACGAGCCGCGCGCGACGTAAAGTCCGCGCCGGTGCAGCTTGGCAACGAATTTTTCACGGCCGAGAAGGCTTGGACGATGCGGTTGGGTCGCGGCTGCAGTCGTGGCAGGCGCTGGCGAGGGCGTCTCGGGTGCGCTGGCGCCGCGGTGCCGGACCGCGTGGTGATGCATGCCAGAGCCCCCTTCGGGCGTCATGATCGAATAGGGATAGCCGGGATAGCCTTGCGCATGCGCCGCGGCAGGCATCAAGGCCCACAGTGTCAGGCCAAGGCAAATATGACGAGCGCGGATAACCATGATTTTCTGCTGGCCCTCTGTCGCGCGGCGCAGGCCGCCAGCTAATAAACCCTGGAACGAGGCCGATGTTCCTGATCGCCTCAATTGGCCGGCGCCTGTTCGATCGGATCGTAGCCTGTAGCGTCGAGCCCCAAGAGATTCCAGGACTGCTGCATGTGCGGCGGCAACGGTGCGGTCACGTCGACCACGCCGCCCCGCGGATGCGGCACGGCGATGCGGCGCGCCAGAAGATGCAGCCGGTTCTGCATGCCGCCGGGCAACTGCCAATTCTCCCGTGAAAAATATTTGGCGTCGCCGACGATCGGATGACCGATATGCGCCGTGTGCGCGCGCAATTGATGGGTGCGCCCAGTCACCGGCTTGAGGGAGAGCCAGGCGAGCGACGGTCCGGCGGTATCGACGACGGCGTAATAGGTGACGGCATGGCTCGCGCCTTCCTCGCCATGGCGCGCGATGCGCATCATCGATTCCTCTTCACGCTGTTCTTTGGCGAGAAAGGTGGAGATGCGGCCCTGGCGCGGCTTCGGCACGCCGGCGACCAGCGCCCAATAGATCTTGCGCGCCGAGCGCGAGCGGAAGGATTTGGCAAGCGCGGCGGCGGCGAACCGCGTCTTGGCGACCAGGAGACAGCCCGCGGTGTCCTTATCGAGCCGATGAACGAGCCGCGGGCGCTGCCCGTGCGCGTCCCGCATTGCCTCGAGCAGACCGTCGATATGCCGCGTTGTTCCGGAGCCGCCCTGCACCGCAAGGCCGATCGGTTTGTTGAGCACCAGCACATCGGCGTCTTCGTAAAGCGTGATGGATTTGAGGAATTCCAGCGTCTTGTCAGCTGCGCTGTCGCCCGACACGCGCGGCGTCGGCGCAACTCGCAGCGGCGGGATACGCACGGTCTGTCCCGGTTCAAGCCTGTCATTGGCATCGACGCGCCTGCCGTCGACGCGCACTTC
>JBPYFG010000450.1:0-2662 GCA_051986365.1 Xanthobacteraceae bacterium | reverse complement strand
ATGACGTTGTGGCGCGCGCAAATCTCGCGCACCGATTTGAAATAACCTGCGGGCGGAATGATTACCCCCGCCTCGCCCTGGATGGGTTCGACCAGGAAGGCGACCGTATTGGGCGTAATCGCCGCTTCGAGCGCGGTAGCGTCGCCAAAAGGTACAACACGGAATCCGGGCGTGAAGGGACCGAAATCGTCGCGCGCAATCGGATCAGTGCTAAAGCCGACGATGGTCAAGGTGCGGCCGTGGAAATTGTTGGCGCAGACAATGACTTCGGCCCGGTCTTTCGGAACGCCCTTTACCTCATAGCCCCATTTACGCGCGACCTTGATTGCGCTTTCCACCGCTTCGGCGCCTGAGTTCATGGGCAAAACTTTGTGCGAATGGGTGGCGGCGCAGAGCTCCTTGCAGAACAGCGGGAGTTGGTCGTTCATGAAGGCTCGCGAAGTGATTTCGAGCCGCGACGCCTGCTTGGTCAGTGCCGCCAAGATGCGCGGGTGGCAATGCCCCTGATTGACGGCCGAGTATGCTGCCAGACAATCGAGGTAGCGCCGGCCATCGATATCCCAAACCCAGACGCCGCGCCCACGGCTAAGAACGACATCGAACGGCTTGTAATTGCTTGCGCCGTACTGGCGCTCAAGGGCGCCATAGCTGTCGTACGTAGGCGACGGAAGATCTTTCAGCATCAAGTTCATTTCGAACCTCTTCGCTCTGTTCGAATGCGGCAAGCCATTATTCGGCGGCGCGCAGCAAGGCGCTGGCTTCGGCACTGTGGTTGTCAAGACGCAAGGCCATGCAATAGGCACCACCGCCCGACATGATGAACGGCAGGAGATCAACCTGGCTCACCCGGTAGCCTCGCTCTGCCAGTCGCGCCACAAGGTCGGGCGAGGCCTTCGCCATCACTAATCGGTCATCGATATTTATGGCGTTGATGTTAAAGCAAGCGGCGTCTTCGTCTGTCGCCTCGATCAGATCTTCAAGCGCGACCACATCACGAATCGCGGCAAGTGAAGCCGCGGAAAACGCCGGCGGATAGTAAAAGATCTCACCGCCGCTCAACGGGCAGAAGCAGACGTCGAGATGATAAAAACGTGGCGAGACGAGCTCGAGTGCCGTGGTCTCCCGGCCGAAGAAGGCCGAAACCTCCACCGCCGCCTGCCGCGTCGAGCGTTGGCCGTAGCCGGCCCAGAACCGTCCACGGGCCGCGTCCCAGATGCAGTCGCCCGCCCCTTCCTGAAAACAATTCGGCGGAAGTTGTGCGACCTCATCGAGAATGAACCCGCGCTCCTTCAGAACGCGGAAGCGCTTCTTAAAATGCTGCTCTTCACCCCGGCGCTCGGGATGGCGGAACCGGGAGAGCAGAGCAAGGCGATCGAGCACGACAGCTGCGTTGGCGGGAAACACCATGTCCGGCAGACCCGCAACGCCGGGCATGATCTCGAGCCGCGCCCCGATAGCGATGAGCGTTGCCGCGAACGACTGGAAGCTGCGCCGGGCCGCAGCCAGATGACCTACCGGATTTGCGGCCCAGGCGCAGGGCTGCATCCATGGGTTGATTGTGTAGCTCACTTCGAAATGCGCGGGATCGGTCAATAGCAACATCGGTTTCGAAGGCACGGTGGCTTCTCCCCCAAAAGATCTCCGGCGCCAGGCGAGGCTGACACTCGGCCATTAGCTTACCAATGAAAAGTAAGCATTGTTGACAAAAGGTGCCATAGATGCGACGAATCGTCAGCGCAATTTGGCATATTGTCGAAGAACATGGACGATACCGATCGACGGCTTATTGGCCTTCTTCGCGAAAACGCCCGGTTACCGGTGGCAGCCCTGGCCCAGCTCCTCAAAGTCTCGCGCGGTACGGTGCAGAATCGAATCGAGCGGCTGACCGCCGAGGGCGTGATTGGCGGTTTTACTGTGCGCCTCAAACCAGAAGCCGAACCGCAACGCATTCGCGCCATCACTATGGTGGCGGTCGAAGGCGAACACACGGCGGCCGTGCTCAAATCGCTGCGCGGCATCCCGGAAGTTCAAGCGCTGCACACCACCAACGGCCGCTGGGACATTGTTGTCGAACTCGGCGTGGAAAGTCTCGAGGTCTTCGACCAGGCGCTGCAACGCATCCGGCTCATCAAGGGGATTTCGAATTCCGAGACAAATCTGCTGCTGTCGACGCACAAGATTTGACCTGAGCGGAAAGCGGGCGTTTCGCTAAGGTCGGCCGATGTCCGCTTTACCCCCAAAAGCGGACATCGCTGAACGCGATCGCCATGTCCGCCTTGTGCCAAAAGCGGACATCGAGCAGCTCACTCGATCATCAGCGCGGACGGACGGCTAGCGCTTGACCGGGCCTAAATTTGCGCTCCAACTCGGTAGGCGATGGACGACGAGGCGACCAGCGAAACCCTGATTGTCGAAGGCCGTACGGTCGTCACCGCCGAGACGGTCGAGCGGCCACCATCTGAACGGCCGGCCCATGACAGCATTAATGGCATCGCAGATTGGATCATCGGCCCGGCACGCCGGATTACGTCCGGTGCGGCCGCGATCGACGAATTCTCCTGGCGGCTCTATGCCGCCGGCTTTCCGCTCTTGCGTGTGAGCCTGCATGTCGGAACGCTGCATCCGCAATATCTCGGCGCCGCCATCATCTGGTGGCGAGACA
>JBPYFG010000449.1:0-3211 GCA_051986365.1 Xanthobacteraceae bacterium | reverse complement strand
CCTAGCCCATGATTTCCCAGCAGTGCGTGCCGTCACCTTCCCCGACGACGAAAGACGCTTAATGGATATGCGGCGATCAGGAGTGGTTGAGGCCGTGGCGGGCGATGCTGGCCCCATTGGCCTTGCCGCGAAGCTTGCCAATTCAATCGGCCGCTCGAATACCCTGCATAAGACTTACGCACCGGTCGATATCGAAGCCGTGCGCAGCACTGATGCGGCTCGATTGAAAGGCCGACAACGGATGCGAGGGGAGAACGAAAGCGGGGCAAAAGTCTCAAAACAACAGCCCCACGAAGTCTCAAATTCCGGGCGAAGCGAAGCTAAGTAATTGAAAGTTTTGGAGCGGGTGAAGGGAATCGAACCCTCGTCATAAGCTTGGAAGGCTTCTGCTCTACCATTGAGCTACACCCGCGCCGGCGTACCGCCGGACGGAAAATAGCGCATCACGGTAAAGCAGCAAGGGGACGGGGCCTGCGAGGCGCTAAAGCTCGCCACGCGCCGCCATGGCCTTGATCCGGTCGGCGGTGCGGCAGGCGATGGCCTGAATCGTCGGCGACGGATTGACCCCGCCGACAGTGGGAAAAACCGAGCCGTCGCAGATCCACTACGTCGCGTAGCTTACGGATGGCAGCGTAACAAGCCGCTCCAGTCGCAATAGCCGCGGCCGAGGTGACAGCAGCCGAACGAAGCTCCCGAGCAATAGAAGAATTGATAATCGTTGCCACAATGATTGGAACAATAAGGACGCGCCGTGAAACGTTCGTAGGCGCAGTGATTGCGAAACCGCGGCGGCAATTGCCAGGGATATTGCCAGTCGACCGGAACGATCGTGCCGCGAACGACGCCGCGAACGTCAACTATCCGGCCCGCCATCCACCCCGAGCTCGCGGCTTGCGCCGAAAACAAAAGCAGCCAGAGCGCCGCGGCGAGTTTCCGCATCAGGCGTCAGCCATGACCGGCGCGGCGGCCGAGTGTGATTTGTCGACCGTCAATGCCGCGCGCGGCAGCCGGATGGTGAAGCGGGAGCCCTCGCCTTCCCTGCTCTGCACTTCGACGGTCCCGTGATGCAGATCGACCGCTGTCTTGGCCAGATAGAGCCCAACGCCGGTGCCGACAATGCCCGAGACGTTGCTGCCACGGTGGTAGCGCTCGAAAAGGTGCGCCAGATCGCTGGCGGGAATGCCAATGCCATGATCGGCGACCGCGACCATAACCTGGTCCGGCGTGCTTTCCATTATCACCTCGATGGCGCCGCCCGCCGGCGAATATTTGACCGCGTTGGAGAGAAGATTGCTGAATGCCTGGAATAGGAGCTTGGCGTCGCCAATCATCGGCACCGGCGTTGCGGCAAAATGTTGGACCAACTGCAAACCAGGCACCATTTCGCGATGCAGCTGGCAGACTTCCTGCAGCAAGGCGCGCATGTCCATCGGCGCGACGTTGAGATAGAGCCCGGCGCCGCCATCGATCAGCCGCGACGAGTTGAGCAGATTCTCGATCAGTTGCGTCATGCGCAACACGGCGCTGCGGATCTTTCCGGCGCGCTCGCCGATCTCCGCGGGCGCGATCGTGTCCTTGATCTTGTCGAGCCGCCGGGCATGGCCATCTATGACCGTCATCGGCGTGCGGAATTCGTGCGAAGCCATGGAGACGAAGTTACGCTGCAGCAAGGCCAGCCGTTGCTCGTGCGCCAATTGTTCCTCGAGCAGGGCCGCTTGGCGCGAAAGCGTTTCTTGGCTCCGCATCAGCGCAATTGCGTTATTGCGAAAGACCACCGTCGCGTTGGCCATAGCGCCGATCTCGTCCTGCCGCTCGGTCGCCGGCACATCGATGTCGGTATCATTGCCGGCGAGCCGGCGCATGCGATTGGCTAGCGCCAGTAGCGGCGCTGAAATCGACCCGCTGATATGGACGAGCGCGGCGACGACCAATAGTGCCGCGATTACAATACTTAGGAGAATGAGCCAGTAGGCGTGGCGATAGTCGAGCGCGAGCCGATCGCTCGCGACCTGGGCGCTCGCGACCGCCTGATCGGTGAGCTGGCCGAGCGTGTCGCTCGCGGCGTTATACGCGACGCGCGATGGGTTGCGGTAAATTTGCAACGCCTCATCCCGCCGCTCGCTGCGGGAGAGCATCAGCATCTGATTGACGATGCCGCGATACGCATTCCAGCGCGTCTTGAACTGACCGTACAAAGCCGCTTCCGCGGTATCGTGACGGATACGCTCGAAATTGCGCTCCGCATCCGCGATCGCGCGATCGAGTTCCGTCATCTGCTTCTCGGTCGCGGCGATCTCGTTCGGGTCGGACGTCAGCAGCACGCTGCCTTCGAAGGCGCGGAAATCCGAGGTGTAATTGTTAAGGTCGCCGAGCGCACGCGTGGTCGGCAGCCAAACCTCCGCCACGTCGGCCGACAAGGAATTGAAATTGGCAAGCCGCCACATGCTGAATGCGCCGAGCCCGGCGACCAGCGCGAAGAACAAGAAAAATACCGCGGCAAGATGCAAGCGGATTGAGCGCGACTGCCACATCTGAGCTTTCCACTACCCGCCAAGGTGCGCCAAGGAACCGCGCCGCCGGGCAGGTGTCACATTAATCTTATAGCAAAGGACCAACCATCCGAAACCGAATTGAGGTAAATTACCTGTTCGGAGAAGCGCTTAGTTCCGGTTGGTTGAGGTGCTAGCGGCATTCCCGGATCGGATCATGGCTGACGTCCGTAAAAAAATACTGTGCATCGAGGACGACCGCGAAACCGCAGGCTTGATCGCCGAGGAATTGCTCGATCGCGGCTATGAAGTCACCATTGCGCATGACGGCCGCGAAGGGCTTTCTGCGATCTTGCGCGTGATGCCCGACCTTGTGCTCTCCGACATCAGCATGCCGGCGATGTCGGGCTTCGAGCTGTTAGAGCGGCTGACCGCTTTGGCACCGCGCTTCTCGAACATGCCGTTTGTATTTTTGACCGCTTTGACCGATCGCGACAATGAATTGAAAGGCCGCCAGCTCGGCGCCGACGATTACGTCACCAAGCCGATCGACTTCGACTTGCTCACCATGATCATCGAAGCGCGGCTCAAAGCTGTGGCGCGCACCGGGCTGTGGCCGAAGACCGTGACACTAAACGAACGCGAAGTGGAAGTGCTGACCTGGGTGGCGCGCGGCAAGACTTCGGCCGAGATCGCGCAAATCCTCGGGCTCACCAAGCGTA
>JBPYFG010000448.1:0-2488 GCA_051986365.1 Xanthobacteraceae bacterium | reverse complement strand
GGCGGAGGCGCCGCGCCCAAGCAGCAATAGCCATCCGCGATTAGCCTTTCCGCATGAACCTGCCGCCGCTGCGCACGCTGTTCTTCGAAGATCTGTCGGTCGGCATGACCGAGACGCTGGAAAAGACCGTATCGTCCTCGGACGTGGTCGGCTTTGCGCAGCTTACCGGGGATCGCAATCCGATCCATCTTTCCGAACATTTCGCCGCACGCACGTCATTCGGCAAACGCATCGCGCATGGGCTCTATACGGCAAGTCTGATTTCCGCTGTGCTCGGCACGCGGCTGCCGGGGCCGGGCGCGATCTATATTTCGCAGACGCTGAATTTCCGCGCTCCGGTGAAGATCGGCGACACCGTCGTGGTCACAGTCACCGTGCGCGAGCTCATTCCGGAAAAAACGCGCGCGCGGCTGTCGTGCATCTGCGCGGTCGACGGCGAGGTGGTGCTGGACGGCGAGGCGCTGGTCAAGGTCCCGAGTGAAAAGCTGGCCAAAGGCAAGCGGCCAGTGATCAAGCTGTAGTGTTACGGTTGCACGATTTCCGATGAAATCGGCGAAAGCAAAGGTGGACAGCCGGCGGACGCAATCGCGTCGGCCATTGTTGGTCATCGACGGCGATTCTTTCGCGCATCGCGCCTATCATGCGCTACCGAAAAATATTCTGCGCGATGGCGACCACCCGGCCGGCGCCATTCTTGGCTTTGCCAATCGCCTGTTGCAGCTCTACCGCACCGAGCAGCCGCGTGCGGTGCTGGTCGGCTGGGACACGCTTGAGGCTCCGACCTATCGCCACGATGCCTTCGCCGCTTATCAAAGCGGCCGCGAATTCGACGATGATCTGGTCGAGCAACTGGCGCTCATTCCTAAATTCGTCGCCGCCTGCGGATTTGCCAATGCCAAGCGCGCCGGCTACGAGGCCGACGACTTTCTTGCCGCTGCGGCCAGCGCTGAAGAGCGGCGCGGTGGCACCGTGCTGGTGGCGAGCGGCGATCGCGATACCTTTCAGTTGGCGTCTGCGCGAACGACGATCCTCTATCCGCTGCGCGCCGGCGAGATGGCGCGGATCGGGCCGGAAGAGGTGCGCGAGCGCTACGGCGTCGAACCGAAACAGGTGCCGGACTTCATCGCGCTCCGCGGCGATCCGTCCGACAAATTACCGGGAGCGCCGGGCGTCGGCGCGCAGGGCGCCGCCGCACTGCTCCGCCGCTACGGCAGCCTGGCCGCAATCCTCAAAGCTGGACGTTTTGCCCGAATAGCCGACGATCTGCGCCTTTACCGCGCCATTGCCACCATGAACAAGAAAGCGTCGCTGCCGAGCCTGGCGGGGCAGAAGCCTAGCTTCGCCAAAGCCGTGGCGCTCGCCCGCAAATGGCAGCTTCGGCAATTGGCGGGGCGCTTGGAGGAGATGGCGAAGAGCGAGCGCCTCTAGAGTGCTTCGTCCGTCACCACCGGGCTTGACCCGGTGGTCCATGCTGGCTCGCCGACCGCATGGATTGCCGGATCAAGTCCGGCAATGACGATCTATACAACGGCTGCTTATTTCGTTACTTCCTCGGCGATTGCGGCCAGCGCCTTTGTCATTGCGGAAACGGCGGCCGCGCTCGCCGGACCGAGGCCGGCGCGCGCGGCGATCCATTCCGCTGCGTTATAGCTGAGCCAAACCTTGCCTTCGGCATCCTGCCAGACCAGCGCCTTGAGCGGCAGATCGATGCCGGCGCGCTGATGGTCCTGCATCAAGACTGTGCCACCCTTCGGATTGCCGAACAGCACCACTTCGGTCGGACGCAGTGGCATGCCGACTACCGCGGCATTGGCGGCGTGATCGATTCGGGCGAAGACCGCAAGGTCGCGCTTTTTGAGCGCAGCGAGAAGGCGCGCCATCGTCTCGGGCGCCGAATGGCGGCTTGCAAACGAGACGAGTCCCTCTTGTGCCATGGCAATGTCTGTCAGCCGTCTAGTTTAACCTCCCCATTGGGGAGAGGAGGAAAAATCAACGCGCGCTCTGACGCTGCGCCAGCGCCGCGCCGAAGGCTTCGAACAGTTTGCGATTCACCGGATTGTGCTGGGCGTCGTATTCGGCATGCCACTGCACGCCAAGCGCGAAACCCGGCGCTTCGGCGACGCGGATCGCTTCGATAGTGCCGTCATCGGCCACGCCCTCGACGACGATGCGCTTGCCGGGCTCGAGGATACCCTGGCCGTGCAGCGAATTGACGCGAATGCATTCGGCGCCGAGCAATTTCGCGAAGACACCGCCGGGGGTGAGGCGCACGTCGTGGCGATCGGCAAAGACCACTTGCACATCTGGATGGAATTCGCCGTTCGGCAGCCGCGGCGCGCGATGATTGATACGTCCGGGTAATTCGCGGATTTCCGGATGCAGCGAGCCGCCATAGGCGACGTTGATCTCCTGAAAGCCGCGGCAGATACCGAACAGCGGCACGCCGCGCGCCACGCAAGCTTCGACCAAAGCCAGCGCCATCGCGTCG
>JBPYFG010000447.1:0-2212 GCA_051986365.1 Xanthobacteraceae bacterium | reverse complement strand
CCGTCGCGGTCGCCATCGGCTTGAAAATCGTCGATTTGACCGGCGATCCAGCGAGCCTCTTTGACGCCAGCGAACTCAAGGGCTTTTTCCTTGAGACATCCTTCGGCGAGATCTGGCTTTTAAGGTTCGCTTTGTCGCTCGCCGCCGTCGCGGTTGCGTTGGGTCTCCGGCCCGGCCCTGGCCTGCGCTCCGAAGAGCGGACGCGGCCCGCGCTTCTTCTTCTTTTGAGCGGCTTGATCCTCCTTAGCAATGCCGGCGCCGGACACGCCCAGGCGCTCGTCGGCGCCCCCTCCACGCTAACCGCCATCGCCGGGGAAGGACTTCATCTTCTCGCCGCGGGCGCCTGGATTGGCGGCCTTTTGCCTCTTCTTGTCTCTATCGGAGGGAGTAGCGGCGCCGCAACCAACTCCATCAAAGTCTTGCGCTCTTTTTCGTTCCACGGGCAATGGATGGTCGCGCTGCTTTTGTTAGGCGGGTTTGCCACGCTTGGCGTGCTGATGGGCGCATGGCGGGTGACCGTGCAGGCCCTGTCCGCAAGTCTTTATGGCGATGTTCTCATCGTGAAACATAGCTTGATAGCAGCCATGGTCGTGGTTGCAGCCGTCAACCGCTTCATCTTGCTGCCGCGGCTTGAGACGGGCAGGGCGCGCGTTTCAGACATACGTTGGACGATCGGCCTTGAATGTGTCTTGGCTGCGCTTGTCATTGCGGCCGCAATCACCTTGAGCCAAACGCCGCCGCCCTGAGTTTTGGTCGGCAATTCGGGAAAGCATGAAATCTTGGCTTCATCCTTCGACAAGCTCAGCGACTGTCTTGGCTGTCAAGCGATTTGCCATGGCTTTTGATCTCTGAGGATGGCGTTGAGGATGGTGAGGAGCTTTCTGGCGACTGCAATGAGAGCGGCCTTCTTCGGCTTACCGGCGGCGGCGAGGCGGTCATAAAAGGTTTTCAGGATGGGATTGAACCTTGCCGCGACCATCGCCGCCATGAACAGGGCTGCGCGAACGCTCGCTCTGCCTCCTTGGATGAAGCTCTTTCCCCGCCACTGTCCGGACTGGCGGGTGAAGGGGCAAAGACCGGCCAACGCCGCGATCTCCTTGCGCGTCAAGGTCCCAAGTTCGGGCAGCTCCGCAATGAGGGTGCGCGCGGTGGTTGGGCCGACGCCGGGAACGGAGGTGAGAAGCTCTTCGTTCGCCCGCCACAACGGCGAGGCCCTGACGGCCGTATCGATATCGCCGTTGAGGTTCGAGAGTTCCTTCTCCAAGGCCTTCAAGAGGCGTTCGATGCTTTTCTTAAGGCGCTTGGCGGGAGCGCGGCCAAGCCTTTGTTTTTCAGCGACGATCATGTCGACGATCTGCCGGCGCCGGGCGATGAGATCGGCCAGGAGCTGGGTTTCGGCATCGGCCAGCGGCCTGATGGCGGGCCGCGCCGCTTCGGCGAAGCGCGCGATGACGGCGGCGTCGAGCGGATCGGTTTTCGCTCTTTTGCCGAGCGCCTGGGCGAAGGCCCGGACTTGCGCCGGATTGACGACGGCGACGGGGAGGCTCGCAGCCGCCAGAGCCGCAGCGACAACGGTTTCGAACCCGCCCGTGGCCTCCAAGGCGATGGTGACAGGGTTGAGGGCGGCGAGTTTGGCGCAGAGGCTGTTCAGGCCCTTCGCGTTGCGCTCGACCGCAAATCCTTCACCCGAGGGCCAAAGCGCCACATCGAGCTTATTCTTTGAAACATCGATCCCGACAAACACAGGCTGCGCACTCGTTTCCATCCCGGCCCCCCCTTGTCTAAACGGGCTCGGTTTGCGGCCCTGGCGACTGTTCGGGCTTAATGGATGTGCGGCGGAGGACCCATGCTGAGCTGCGGACTTCGTCGTCCGAGGATGAGACGGTCTCTCCGCCGCGCCCGCATCCGAAACAGACCTCGCCAATGCGGCGGTTTTGAAGTTACAAGGATGAGGGCACGGGATTTCAAGGGCTTAAAACCTCATGGTGAGCTTGTCGCGGTTCGGCGGCCTCACCATGAGGCCATGGGCCGCATCGCTTTCAGAAGCGACAGTCACTCAGTCGCCCGAACCGGGATTCCCCGAGAAGTATTTCTGGAATTTGCCGGTTTCGTCCTCGTACTTGGTGGCGTCGTCGGCGTGAGGCTTTTTCACGGTGATGTTCGGCCACTTTTCCGCATATTCGCGGTTGATTTCCAGCCACTTCTCGAGGCC
>JBPYFG010000446.1:0-3030 GCA_051986365.1 Xanthobacteraceae bacterium | reverse complement strand
GCGACTTTGAGAAACAGATCGAACCGCTCGATGATAAAACCGAACGCCATCACCGCGATCGCGGTGCGCACCCAGGCGAGAAAGGTGCGCTCGTTGGCGGCGTGGTCGCTGTAGCGCTTGATCATTGAGAACAACCTCCGCTTCGCACAAAGGGCATTTGTATCGACCCTGACCTTAGCGTTAAATCAACGCGTCATTACGGTTTAAGCACCTACCGAAACTCGGACGGCCCAATGCGTTGGCTTGCGCTTTTTCCGGCAACTGTATTCGCCTTTGCCGCAGCGGCCACGCAAGCCGACGAGACCCCGAAGCGAAAGTCGGGCCTATGGGAGCTGCGTTGGTACTCGAACGACGTAAAGCCGTCGCAGGCTGCTGCGCTCATCCCGGACAGCGCTAAGATGTGCATTGACGACACCACCGATGAAAAACTCGCCGCTGTTTTTGATCCTTGCGATCCCCCGATTGACCTCGCGTTCTACGCGCCGCAGTTCAAAAGAGAGTTGGTCTGTGAAACTGCCGCGGCCGACGTCAAGGCCACATCGCGCTCCAAAGTAACGTTTACTGGCGACACTGCCTATCATATCGAAGTGCGGACCCGTCTCGAACCAGCATTCAAAGGCGAGGGCGAATATAGCGGCGGCCGCGAAGGCAAATGGATAGGCGCATGCCCTGCCGATATGCGCCCTGGCGATCTCATCGTCGGTGACGAGCCGAAGATCAACGTCCTCGAGGAGCTGGAAAACCACGACCAGTGAACTGAGCGAGCGCGCAAGGCGAATAGCTGCGCAACCACTCACTTCCCGTTCGCCGCCTTGAGGATCGCCGCGGTGTCGGTGAGCCAGACGCCGGGGTCTGATTTCAGCCGCATGAGCACGCGCCGCATCGCCGCGGCGCCGTCGGGCGTGCCGACGACAAAGGGATGGATGCCGATCACCACCGTGGTCGCTTCGCGCGAGGAGTCGGCGCGCGCTTCCTCGGCAAGCTCGAGCACATAATCGAGCCACAGCGCCGCGATCTCGGGCGGCGACTTCATGCGCGCCAGATTCTGTCCCATGTCGACGGTGACCACGGGATAGGGCAACAGATCGAGCGGACCGTCCGGCGTGTTGAGCCGCGACACAATGTCGGAATCCATCCCGTCGATCGTATAGGTGATGCCGGCGGCGACCATTGCCTGCATGGTGTCGGCATTGGCGTAAACGCTCGGGCTCGACCAACCGGTCGATTTCACGCCGGTGGTCGCCGCGATCAGATTGAGCGTGTCGCGGATATAGATCTTTTGTTCGTCAAGCCCGCGACCGAGCGGCAGCATGTGGCTGGTATTGTTCATGCCGTGGGCGACGATCGGCGCATCCGGCTGCACGGCGCGGAACTCCTTCCATGCCGACGGATGCGCCCGGGGATATTCGGCGTTCAAAACGATCGTGAGCGGAACGTCGAGATCCTTGAACAAGCGGGCAACGCGCAAATTGCCCCAGCTCAGCGAATATTGGCGGAAGTTTTCGTTCACCAGATCCGGCGTGCGGCTTGCGAGATCGGGTCGGTACACCGGTCCCTGGCCGAAGCCGAATTGCTCGACGAACAGCGCGAAGCTCACCGCGACTTTTTTGCCGCCGGGCCAGGCGGCGACATGAATGTCCGTGCGCGGAAACTTGGTGATCCAGTCGACGCCGTCCTGGGCAAAAAGCGCCGCGGGCGCCAACAGCGCGACCACCGCCACCGCCGCTGCGATCAGGCGTGCTGGCCAAAGCGCGATCGAGTTTGGTTTGATGAGCATGATCTTTTCCAAACCGGGTGCCCACTTTTCGGGATCATGCTTAAGGCAGATCGGCCAACGAGGCCGGACCGCTGCCGGGCGTAATCAGCGTCGGCCATTGATGCGAGCCGAACGCCACTGCCGGCGGCAAGAACGGCGTCATGCCGCGCTTCTTGGTTTCGTCGACAATGGCCGCACGGCCATCGCCGCCCATCAATTCGTAATCCATCAAATAGTAACTGCCGAAAAACGCGGCGCCGACGGAGCGATCGGCGATGATGCGGGTGAGCGCGTCAAGCATCTCTTCCGGCGTCGTGGTGAAGGAGATGGTCTCGATCAGCACCAGCCGGCTGTTGATGGCGTCAGGCCCGAAGAACTGCGCCAGCACGCTAAACAGCATATTATTCTGCCGCGCGACGTAGATGGTATTGCTGGCCGCATAAGTCTTGTCCCAGTCACTGCCGAGCATCTTCTTCCATTCGCCGATCACATCCATCCAATGCCCGATCTGGGTCTGCGCCGCCCAGGCAATGTTCTTTTTCAGTAGCGGCGCCTGCTTTTTGGCGAAGGCCTGGAACGCGGCGACCGTGATAACGCCGTTTTTGGCGCAGTCGTCCATGAAGGCGATGTTGTTCTGCAGGATGAGGCGGCTGTTCTCCTGCCAGTCGCCGAGCAGGTCGGCTTTATTCAAGCCATCGAGCGCCGATTGCATCTGGCTGCGATAGGCGAGCAACGAGCCGCGCCACGAAGTATCTGATGCGTTATCCAGAAACGGCATCACCACTTCCGACAGCGCCATGGTCGAGTGGCCGACCGATTTCATCAGCTGATACTTGATCGGCACCGACGGCGCTTCGAGCGGCGGCAGACCCGGCCGATAAAGGATGAAGCGGCCGCCGGCGCCGGAAAACAGGCCGAGGATGATCGGATGCTGATCCATCAGGTTCTTGCGGAAAATCGCGCCGGACGCGCCATACAATTGGAACATCATGGTATTGAGCGCGAGCCGCTGGTGCGTTCCGGCGATCCCTACACGATCGATCAGAAGACGCTGGACGCCGCCACGCGCAATCCGCGCTGGGTCCCGGAAACTTTCTCAGCCACCGCTGCCTCCACCGGCGCCCATGTCGGCACGCATGCGGCGGCCGAATTCGCGCGCGTGCTCTTCCGCTTTGGCCTATGGCCGGCCGCGCTCGAATTGTGGCGCATTGCGCCAAACGATCCGCGCGCGGCGCAATGGCAGGCGGCGCGCTGGAAGGATAGCCAATTAACCG
>JBPYFG010000445.1:0-3118 GCA_051986365.1 Xanthobacteraceae bacterium | reverse complement strand
TCGTCCGACCTTCCTCCTGAAGGGCGAGGTGAAAGACGGCGGCTCGTGTCGAATGTCGTGATGATGGGCATGGGCGAGCCGCTTTACAATTTCGAGGCGGTCCGCGACGGCATCAACGTCATTGCCGACGGCGAGGGCTTGAGCATTTCCAAGCGCCGCATCACGCTTTCGACCTCGGGCGTGGTGCCAAACATCACCCGCGCCGGCGCCGAAATCGGCTCCATGCTGGCGATCTCGCTGCACGCGGTCACCGATCAACTGCGCGACCAATTGGTGCCGCTCAACCGCAAATATCCGATTGCCGAACTCATTGAGGCGTGCCGGAATTATCCCGGCCTGTCGAACGCGCGGCGCATCACCTTCGAATATGTGATGCTCAAAGGCGTCAACGACTCGCTCGCCGACGCCAAGGCGCTGGTACGGCTCCTGAAGGGCATTCCCGCTAAGATCAACCTGATCCCGTTCAATCCCTGGCCGGGGACGAAGTACGAGTGCTCCGATTGGGACCAGATCGAAAAGTTCTCCGAAGTGGTTTTCGCTGCCGGCTATGCCTCGCCGGTGCGCACGCCGCGCGGGCGCGACATTCTTGCCGCCTGCGGCCAGCTTAAAAGCGCGAGCGAAAAACTGTCCGCGCGCGAGCGCCTGGCGCTCCGCGCCATGGCGATGACCGACTGACCGCCGGCGCTTATGTCTGTGATCGGACCATGTCTGTGATGGCGCGCATCATGATGGCGTTTCTGGGTTATGCGCTCGCCTGCATCGCCGCCGCGCTCGTGCTCACGCTCGGCAGCCTTACCCCGAATTGGAATGACGTGATGGCGCCGCTTGGTCCGCACGCAGAAGCCGCGGAATCGATCGCTTTGTGGTCGGTCACCGGCATTGCTGCGATCATTATTTTTTCAGTCGGCTTTCTGCCGACCTTACTGGTGATCGCTTTGGCGGAAGGGCTAGCGCTGCGCTCGGCGGTCGTGTACGGCGTCATTGGCGCGGCGCTATCGCTCGCCATGGCCTATGGCCTCGATTTTGCCGGCTATATCGCCTCATCCGACGGCGATCTCGCCCGCAATCGGGAAGTCTTTGCCGCCGCCGGCATTGCCGGCGGGCTCGTCTACTGGCTCATTGCCGGCCGCCGCGCGGGGGCATGGAAATGACGGCGTGGAAATGAGAGCGTGGAAGTAAGAGCATGACACGTGCCGCGCTGATCACGGCGCTTGCCGTCGGCTTAGTGTTCGGGCTCCTCTGCGCCGTCGATCCGCAGCTCGATCTCGATCTCGCCGCGCTTGGCTTCGACCCGGCACGGCATTTGTTCGTCGTCAATGCGCAACCCTGGGTGCAGCACACGCGCACAGCGGCGCGAATCCTCATTGCGCTGTTGGCGCTGCCGGCATTTCTCGCCATCATCCTGAAATTGATCTGGCCGCATCGGCCCATGCTGATCGAGGCGCGTGCCGCGCTGTTCTTGATCGCGACCTTGGCGCTGGGCCCTGGGGTCTTGACCAATCTGATTTTGAAAGACCATTGGGGGCGGCCGCGCCCGATCGACGTACAGCAATTCGGCGGTGAATATCGCTTCGAGCCGTGGTGGAATCCGCTCGGCGATTGCCCGAATAATTGCTCCTTTATCGCCGGCGAGCCCTCCGGCGCGTTCTGGACCTTGGCGCCGGCGGCGCTGGCGCCACCGCCGTTGCAGGCCGTCGCCTATGGCGCGGCGCTTGTGTTTGGCATCGCGCTCGGCGGCTTCCGCATGGCGGCCGGCGCGCATTTTTTCTCCGACGTCGTCTTTGCCGGCGTATTGATGTACCTCGTGGTCTGGACCGCGCACGGGCTGATCTATCGCTGGCCGGCCACCCAGCTGGATGAAAAGACGCTGGAAGATTGGCTCGGCCAAAAGGGCGAGTGGCTCTCTGCTCTCGCCAGTCGGCTCGCCGGGCGATGGAAAAAGGCCTCCTGATGAGACAGTGCTTGCGCGCAAGCGGCCGGCGCCTATAGTCCGCGCGCGTTGGGCGGCCAACACTAAGCGGCCTTAACTTATTGGTTTTCCCATGCCCGCGGACGGCGTGAACAAGAAAGACGTGCGAAAAGTGGTGCTGGCCTATTCCGGCGGCCTGGACACGTCGATCATTCTCAAATGGCTGCAGACGACCTATGGCTGCGAGGTCGTCACCTTTACCGCCGATCTCGGCCAGGGCGATGAGCTCGAACCGGCGCGGCAGAAGGCGCTCACGCTCGGCATCAAGCCGCAAAACATCTTCATCGAGGACTTGCGCGAAGAGTTCGTGCGCGACTACGTGTTTCCGATGTTCCGGGCTAACGCGCTCTACGAGGGCCAATATCTGCTCGGCACCTCGATTGCCCGGCCGCTCATCGCCAAACGGCAGATCGAAATCGCCGAGAAGGTCGGCGCCGACGCGGTTGCCCACGGCGCGACCGGCAAGGGCAACGATCAGGTGCGCTTCGAGCTCTCCTACTACGCGCTCAAGCCCGACATCACGGTCATCGCGCCGTGGCGCGAATGGGATTTCAAGTCGCGCGAGGCGCTGATCGCGTTTGCCGAAAAAAATCAAATCCCGATCGCCAAGGACAAGCGCGGCGAAGCGCCGTTTTCCACCGACGCCAACCTGTTGCACACTTCGTCCGAGGGCAAAGTGCTGGAAGATCCTGCGGGCGAAGTCCCCGGCTATGTCTATTCCCGCACCGAGGATCCGGAACAGGCGCCGGAGCGGCCGGCTTATATCACTATCGATTTCGAGTGCGGCGATCCGGTCGCCATTGATGGTAAGAAATTAAAGCCCGCCGAGTTGCTGGCGCAGCTTAATGCGCATGGCCGCGCTCACGGCATCGGCCGGCTCGATCTCGTCGAGAACCGGTTCGTCGGCATGAAATCGCGCGGCATGTACGAGACGCCAGGTGGCACCATTCTCCTTGCCGCGCATCGCGGCATCGAATCGATCACGCTCGATCGCGGCGCCGCGCACCTCAAAGACGAGCTGATGCCGAAATATTCCGAGCTGATCTATTACGGCTTCTGGTTTGCGCCGGAGCGCGAAATGCTGCAGGCGGCGATCGACGAAAGCCAGGAATTCGTCACCGGTCGGGTGCGATTGAAACTGTACAAAGG
>JBPYFG010000444.1:0-16116 GCA_051986365.1 Xanthobacteraceae bacterium | reverse complement strand
ATCAAGGTCGGGTCGTTGCGCGGGACGAGCGGCGAGGACGGCACGATTTCGTGCCCCTCGCGCGCGAAATAGCCGAGGAAAGCCGCTCTGATGTCATTGACGCCGGTCATTTCGGGGCAACTGTCTAGCGAGACACCGCTTTTCTGTCCAGGAAAGCAGGAGCCGCTGGGTAAATTTGATATGGACCGCCAAAGCATATAAGCGCTCTGGCGGCGGCGAACATATGAATGAACGTAGCGGCAGATCCCCACTCCCCGGCACGCTCCGCGAACGGCTCCGTCAGGGCCACTTCGTCATGACCGCGGAGCTGGTGCCGCCGCTGTCCTGCGATGCCGAGGAACTCTTAAGCAAGGCCGTCGCACTCAAGGGCCTCGCTGACGCCGTCAATGTCACCGATGGCGCCGGCGCCCGCGCCCATATGAGCGCGCTGGCGGGCACGAGCCTGTTGCTGCAGGCCGGCATCGAACCGATCCTGCAGATGACCTGCCGCGACAAGAACCGGCTGGCGCTGCAGAGCGAGATGATGGGGGCGGCGGCGCTCGGCATCCGCAATCTCCTCCTCCTGTCGGGCGACGATCCCAAAACCGGCGACCAGCCGGAAACCAAGGCGGTATTCGACGTCGATTCGCGAACCCTGATCGAAACCGCGCGCCGGCTGCGCGACGATGGGACGCTGCCGACCGGCCGCAAGGTCAGCGGCAAGGCCGACTTCTTTATCGGCGCGGCCGACATGCCGATCGATCCGCCGGACGGCTGGCAGCCCAATGCGCTTGCCGCCAAGATCGATGCCGGCGCGCAATTCGCGCAGACGCAATTCTGCATGGATGCGGCGATCGTGCGCCGCTACGTCGCCGTATTGGAGCGGGCCGGCATCACCAGCAAGATTGCGCTGCTCATCGGCGTCAATCCGTTGCGCTCGGCCAAATCGGCGCGCAGGATGAAACACCACCTCTACGGCACGATCATTCCCGACACGTTTATTTCCCGGCTCGAGAACGCCGCCGACCCGGCGCGCGAAGGACTTCGCATCTGCGTCGAATTGATCGAGGAGCTTTCCACCATTCGCGGCGTCGCCGGCGTCCACATCATGGCGCCGGGCAACGATGCGGCGATCCCGGAGGCGATCAAGGCGGCGCGTGCGCGCGTTCAGCGCACCGCATTCTGACCCGATTCCTCACTGGTGCGGATATCGATTTCCGACGTCAGGGTGCGATGCACCGGGCATTTGTCCGCGATTTCGAGAAGCCGCTTGCGCGCCTCCGCATCAAGCTCGCCCTCGAAGCTGATGACGCGCTCGATGCGATCGAGCATGCCCTCCTTGGTTTCGCACTCGGCGCAGTCGGTCGCATAGATGCGGCTGTGGCGGAGTCGTACTTGTGTCCGCAGGAGCGCAAGCTTTTTGCGGTCGGCGTATAGGCGCAGCGTCATGGACGTGCAGGCGCCGAGCGCAGCGAGCAGCAAATCGTACGGCCCCGGTCCGCTGTCGAGCCCGCCCGCCGCAACGGGCTCATCGGCGAGGAAATGATGGGTGCCGGCGGTGATGTCCTGCTGGAACGTGCCGCGCCGTGTTTCGCGCACCAGGACGTCATGTGGTTCGGCCGCCGCCGCGGTCTGCGTCGTCGCCGTCATATCGAGATAACGCTCGGCCCAGGCCGCGATCACATGCGCGACATAAGCGGCATCGCTCGGCCGCCGCAGCAAATGATCGGCGCCGGCAAGCGAGATAAAACTTTTCGGATGCTTTGCCGTTGTGAAGATTCGGCTGGCATTGTCGATGCCGACCGTTTCATCGGTCGGCGAATGAAACACCAAGAGCGCCTTGCGTAGCTCGGCAAGGCGCGCCGCAATCTTTTGCTCGGCAATGTCGTCGAGCAAGGCGCGGCGGACGCGGAAGGGTCGGCCGGCGAGCGTCACCTCGACTTCGCCCTTGGTTTTTATGTCTTCGACGCGGTCGCCGAACAGGCCGGCAACATGGGCCGGATCGAACGGCGCCGCTATGGTCACGACCGCCCGCGCTTCGGCGATTCGATGCGCCGCGGCGAGCACCGCCGCGCCGCCGAGGCTATGACCGATCAAAATCGCCGGCGCGGCAATCTGCGTCCGTAAATGATCGGCCGCGGCGACAAGATCGTCGACGTTAGATGAGAATGTGGTGTTGGCGAATTCGCCTTCACTGCTGCCCAGGCCGGTGAAATCAAAGCGCAGCACCCCAATGCCATGCGACGTAAGGCCGTGCGCGATGAGCCGCGCCGCCTTGTTGTCCTTGCCGCAGGTAAAGCAATGCGCGAACAAAGCGACCGCGCGGATCGGCCCATCAGGACGATCGAACAGTGCCGCGAGTTTCTCACCTTGAGCATTGGCGAAATCGAAGCGCTCGGCCGGCATGATTGCGTAGCTCCCGTTGATGGCGGCGCGTCGCGAAATGCGCGAGACTCACCGTCCCAATTCGCGCATGGCCGCGTCCAGACCTTCGATCGTCAGCGGATACATGCGCCCGCCGAGAAGCTGCCGCATCAGGCGGATCGAGGCGGTGGCTTCCCATTCGGCTTGCGGCACCGGATTGAGCCATATGCAGGCTGGATAAGTGGCGGCGATGCGCTCCATCCAGACGCGTCCAGCCTCCTCGTTGAAGTGCTCGACCGAGCCGCCTGGCGCAACGATCTCATAGGGCGACATCGTCGCGTCGCCGACAAAGATCACCTTGTAGTCATGCGGATAAGTATGCAGCACGTCCCATGTTGGCGTGGTCTCCGTCCAGCGTCGGGCATTCTGTTTCCAAACTTTCTCGTACAAGCAATTATGGAAATATAGATGCACGAGATGCTTGAATTCGCTCTTGGCCGCCGAGAACAATTCCTCGGTGGCCTTGACGTGCCAATCCATCGAGCCGCCGACGTCGAGAAATAACAGCACCTTGACGGTGTTGTGCCGCTCCGGCCGCATCAGAATGTCGAGATAGCCCTTGTGCGCGGTGCCTTTGATCGTGCCGTCGAGATCGAGTTCTTCCGGGGCGCCGGTGCGCGCGAATTTGCGCAAGCGCCGCAGCGCGAGCTTGACGTTGCGGGTGCCGAGCTCGACGTCATCGGCGAGATCCTTGAACTCGCGCCGGTCCCAGACCTTCACCGCGCGAAAATTGCGGTTCTTGTCCTGGCCGATGCGGATGCCTTCGGGATTGTAGCCGTAAGCTCCGAACGGCGAAGTGCCGGCCGTCCCGACCCATTTCTTGCCGCCCTGATGGCGGCCGCGCTGTTCAGCGAGCCGCTGGCGCAAGGTTTCCAGAAGCTTGTCGAGCCCGCCTAGCGCCTCGATCTGCCTCTTCTCTTCTTCGGTTAGGTATTTTTCGGTGAGCTTTCTCAGCCACTCGGTCGGTATTTCGGCATTCAGCGCCTGTTCTACCAGATCGAGTCCCTTGAAGACGTGGCCGAACACGCGATCGAACTTGTCGAGGTTGCGCTCGTCCTTCACCAGCGCGGCACGCGACAGATAGTAGAAATCCTCGACCCGACGCCCGGCCAAATCCCGCTCCATGGCCTCCATCAGCGTCAGATACTCACGCAGCGTCACCGGCAAGCCGGCCTGCTTGAGCTCATGAAAGAAGGTCGCAAACATTGCCGCATTCTAGTCCTCGCGCGGGCGAGGCGGCTACCGCGCGGACGATATATCTTGCGTTATGACTATACATGAGCTATCTAAAGATATATCGAATATATGGAGCGTTCTGAAATGCATGGACATTGTGGATCATATCGATGGACGGCGGGACGTCACCGACGCGGGCGATTTGGCGGATTTGGCTTCGGCGGCAGGCATGCCGGCGGCTTTGGCGGCGGCATGAACCCGGACGACATGCGTGCCGGGCGCATGCTAGCGCAAGGCGATCTGCGGCTGGTCGCGCTGGCGCTAATCGCGGAAGCCCCGCGCCACGGCTATGAAATCATCAAGCTCGTCGAGGAGAAGACGGCCGACTGGTACAGCCCGAGTCCGGGCATCGTCTATCCAACACTGACCTTTCTGGAAGAAGCGGGTTACGTGACCGTCTCCGCAGAGGGCGTCAAGAAGCTCTACACCATCACGGCCGAGGGTCGCGCGTATCTCGACGCCAATCGGGATCTCGCCGACGTAGTGCTCGATCGCCTGACGGCGATCGGTGAACGCGTGAACCGCTGGCGACGTGCGGCGCGCGGAGAACGCGAGCAGCGTCGGAGTTTGCCGCCGCTCCTCGAAGCCGCGTTCGATCACTTGCGCGAGACCGTGGGCAAGCGACTCGAAGGCGACGCCGAAGCGGAAGCGCATCTGGTCGAAATTCTCGCTCGCGCTGCCGGCGAAATGCAGCGGCGCAATTGATCTCTAGGTGCATGATCCGGAAAAGTGGGAACCGGTTTTTCGAAAAGATCATGCTCAAACAACAGCTAAAGCGAAATGGCGACTCTCATTTCGCTTTAGCCGGTTGCGCCGATATCCGGCGTTTGCACGTGCTCGGGCTGGATTCCGAGCGCCAATAGGCGAGCGGGAATGCGCCGCAACACCGGGAACGCGTCGAACAATTTGAACAGCAAAGGCGGCTTCGGCTCGCGTATGGCTTGCAAAGCCGGGCCGATAATCCGGTTCTGCATGGTGAGTTGAATTTTCTGCGTCATGCGCGCGGGGAAATCGCGTCGCGCTTGAATCGCCTGCAAATCGCCACTGGTCGTCGTGCCGGCTTTTAAGGGCGCAGCCAAGCGGTTGGCGGCGGCGACTGCATCCTGCACCGCGATATTGATGCCGACGCCGCCGATCGGCGACATCGCGTGCGCTGCGTCGCCAATACAGATGAGCCCCGGCCGCCACCATTGCCGCAATCGATTGACCATGACGCTTAACAGGTTGACGTCATCGAAGCTCCTCAGTTCGCCGACGCGGTCGGCCAGGAACGGCGACAGCGCGACCACGTGGTTGCGGAACGCCTCGATGCCGTCCGCCTTCACTCGATCGATGCCGCCCTTCGGTATCACATAAGCGCACTGCCAATAATCGCCGCGATCGAGCATGACGAGCAGCGCGCCGGCCTCGATATGCCCGAACACGTCGGCGCCGTCGCTGTCGCGGCGCGTGATGCGAAACCACAGCGCGTCCATCGGCGCGCCGTAATCGTCGCTCTGAAAGCCGGCTTTCTCGCGCACTGTTGAATGGCGTCCGTCGCAGCCGACCACCAGATCCGCTTCGACGGTCAATACTCCATCCGGGGTCTTGACGCGAACGCCGGCGACGCGATCGCCCCGCTCGATCAGATCGGTCGCCTCCGCCCGCATGCGCAAATCGAATTGGCTGTAGCGCCGGCTGTGGTCAGCGAGGAAATTGAGAAAGTCCCATTGCGGCATCAGCGCGATGAATTTGCATTGTGTCGGCAGATGCGTGAGGTCGATCAGCCGGATGCGCCGCTTTCCGACCTGCAGCGATAATCGGTCGACGGTGCGGTGTGGCAGCTTGAGGAACTCATCGAGCAGGCCGAGTTCGTAAATGAGCTCGAGGGTGGATGGATGCACGGTATCGCCGCGAAAGTCGCGGAGAAAATCCGCATGCTTCTCCAGAACGACAACGCGTACCCCGGCGCGCGCCAGGAGAAATCCAAGCATCATTCCCGCCGGTCCACCGCCGGCGATGCAACATTGTGTGGTCAGCGACTCGTTCGCCACGACTGAACATTCACCGTTCAAAGGACACGCTCGAGCTTGCGGCAAGCCTGTTGGACATTCAACCGGGCCGCAGTCAACCCGGCCGAAGCCGCCTTTCGCGCATAATAATTGGGCATGAACGTGCCTGCGAGAAGGTCCATCCAAGGCCACGATCGCATGTAAGCCCTCACATTTCCGCCGCAAGCGATGTGCTAAAAGGATTGCCATCCCCCACTGCCCCACATCATGCGCCATTTCAAAATCCCCGTTTTTTGTGTCGCCGTTTTGCTGGTGCTGGCTCCGCTCGACGCAGCATTTGCCCAGCTCGCCGGGACCGGCGACTTTCACATCGCCTGGGAAGTGAAGAGCCGGTTCCGGCTGTTTCGCCATGAGGCTGATTTTCTGCGCATGGCCGCTGCGACCCGCGGCGATGGGGTGCTGGCAGCGGAACGCCGCCTCGCGCGCGATACCGACGGGCTCGGCTGGGCGAAGGACGTCGTCGCCGAGCTTTGTCTCGACACTGCGGGCAACTTGCTGGAGACGTGCGACCGCGATGGCGAACGCGAAAGTTATCTCGCGCCGCGCGACTATCCGGTCGGCGTGACGATTTCCGGGACGGTGCCCGAGGGACTCGATTGCTTATGGACGTTCAACGACGGTGAAACTGCGCCGCGGCAGAGCACCGCGCCGTGCGATCGTGAAGTCAAATTGCGGGTGCGCGCCGGCCGAACCACCGTCACGACCGTGGATATTCCACTTGGCGACGGGACCGCACAACGCGTGACCGCCGACATCGCCGTGCGCGACGTGCTCATTGCCGGGCTCGGCGATTCCATAGCCGCCGGCGAAGGCAATCCGGACCGCGCGGTCAAGTTGGAGGGCGGCTTCTGTTTCAGGCGCTTCGGCGGCGGCAGTCAGTACTATCGTCCGAGCCGCGCCGGCTATACCGACGACCGGTCGTGCGAAAACGGACCCGCCAGTCCGGCCGCCGGAGTAAATTGGGCGAAACACGGCGCCCGCTGGATGAACCCGGCGTGTCACCGCTCACTCTACAGTTATCAGGTGCGCACCGCATTGGCGCTCGCGATCGAGCAACCGCACCTTGCCGTCACGCTGCTGCCGCTCGCCTGCACCGGAGCAACGATCGGCGCCGGGCTTTTTGCCGGACAGCGCGCCGACGATTGTCCCTGGGTCGTCGGGATCGAGAGTTGCTCGGGAACCGCCCCGGCCCAGTTCAGTGAGCTGCGGAATCTCATGACCGCCCTGCATCGGCAGCAGCCGAATCGCGCCCTCGACCTCGTATTGCTGACCGTCGGAGCCAATGACGTAAATTTTGCCGGGCTGGTGGCGAATGTGATCGTCGAGGCCACTACCGAGCGGCTGTTGCTGCGCCAAGGCGGTGCCATCGCCAGTGTCGCCGATTCGCAAAAGGCGCTCGATCAGGATTTGCCCGATGAGTTCGCGCAATTGCGGACCGCGCTCAAACCGTTTGTCGGCGGCAATCTCAATCGCGTTGTCTTCGTGTCCTACGCCAATCCGGCGATGCAAGCGGAAAATAAGCCCTGCTCGGGAGGACGCGACGGGTTGGATGTGCATCCGGCGTTCGGCGCCGACAGCGAGCGGCTGCGCGCCGCCGCGGAATTTGTCGACACGAAATTCCTGCCCAAAGTGAAATCGCTGGCCACCTGCGAAGGCAACAAGTCCTGTCGCGATCCACTCACCGAGCGGATGATTTTCGTCGATGGCCATCAGCCGGACTTTGCCAGACACGGCATGTGCGTGCGCGCAGCCACCGATCCGGAATTCGATCGCAACTGCTTTTCCGTCAAGGGCGAGAGTTTCCAGTCGGATCCGACCGTCGGCCCGGACGACCCCATGGCGTGCAGCGAGCCAGCCGGCAACTACCGACCCTACGCTTCGCGCGGGCGCTGGATCAGGACGGCGAACGACAGTTACTTCACTGCCATGACTTATCCCGAGGGTTTGCCGGCCATTCTCAAGCCGAGCGACATTCACGACGCGTTGTGGGGAGTCTTGAGCGCAGTATACGGCGGAGCGGTGCACCCCACCGCTGAAGGCTACGCGGCCATGGCCGACGCGGCGCTGCCGGCGGCACGCGCAGTGCTCGGGCTAACCCCGCCTCCGGCCATCGAGGCTCAGCCGCTGCCGCCGCCGAGCCTCTCGCCGCCCGCACCGGCCGCTGAGCCGGCCGCCTCGGCCATGCCGCCGAAAACGCCCTGATCAGGGTGCCACACGCTCCCGCGCGGCGGCGCGCTCGCTGGCCGCCGGACGCTCGGGCGCCACGCCAAGCTTCTTCTGCAAACTCGTTGAGGACGTGGTGTACTGAAACACCAGCCGCTTATCCGGGTAGATGTAACGATGCGCCTTCTGCGCCATCAGCGCCGCCTCGTGGAAGCCGGACAGAATAAGCTTGAGCTTGCCGGGATACCAATTGATGTCGCCGATCGCGAAAATGCCGGGCACACCGGTTTCGAAGCTTGCCGTTTCGACCGGGATCAGCTCGTTGTTGTGCAGCTCAAAACCCCAATTCGCCACGGGCCCGAGCTTCATCGTCAGCCCGAAGAACGGCAACAGCGCGTCGCAGGCAATTTCGAAGTTCGAACCGTCGTTCCTCTTGACGATCGCCTTGCCCACCTGACCGTCGGTTCCGTGGAGCGCAGTGACCTGTCCGAGGACCAGATCGATTTTGCCCTCGCCGACCAGCGACATCATCTTGTTGACGCTGTCCGGGGCGGCGCGGAATTCGCTGCGGCGGTGCAACAGCGTGAGGTGGCTTGCGATCGGCGCGAGGTTGAGCGTCCAATCCAGCGCGCTGTCGCCGCCGCCCACGATCAGAATCCGCTTGCCGCGAAAAGCCTCCATTTTGCGCACGGCATAGAAAACGGATTTGCCTTCATACGGTTCAATGCCGGGAATAGGCGGACGCTTCGGCTGGAATGAACCACCCCCGGCCGCGATCACGACCACCTTGCTCTCGAATTGGTTGCCCTGGTCGGTGTTCACGCGAAACAGCGGATCGCCGATTTTCTCCACCCGCTCGACCATTTCGCCGAGATGGTATTGCGCGTTGAACGGCTTGATCTGCTGCAGCAGCGAATCGACCAGACCTTGCGCGCTGGTATAGGGAATGCCGGGGATGTCGTAGATCGGCTTTTCCGGATAAAGCTCAGCGCATTGACCACCGATTTTGTCGAGAATGTCGACCAGGTGGCACCGCATGTCGAGCAAACCAAGCTCGAAAACTGCAAACAGGCCGATCGGCCCGGCACCAATAATGAGAACGTCGGTTTTTATCGGTTCGGTCATGTCTTATCCAAGTCTGTTTAAGTCGTCTTTAAGCTCGCTCGGCCGTCCGGCAATGTCGGGGAAGGGCTCTGTCTAGCGTGGCTCGCGCTGTTGGGAAAGAGGAGAAGGCCACAAGCCGTTTTCAAGATCGCATTAGCCCCTGATCACGTTAGGCTTGGCGCGACGGCGTGGTCACGACCAGCCCATCAAGGTCGTCGCGTACCTTGATTTGGCACGAAAGCCGCGAATTCGGCTGCACCTCAAAAGCGAAGTCGAGCATATCCTCTTCCATCGGCGAGGGTTCGCCGACCTTCTCGCGCCAAGCCTCGTCGATATAGACGTGGCAAGTCGAACAGGCGCAAGCGCCGCCGCATTCCGCCTCGATCTCGGGAACGCCGTGATTGATGGCCGTCTCCATGACCGTGGAACCGACCTCGCCCTCGACGGTGCGCGCAGTGCCTGCGGAATCGATATAGGTGATTTTGACCATAGTGGAACCACCGGTCGACGATTTCGGCTTGGGCAACGGCGGCGGGAACCGCAATATTGCGGCGGCATGGTTCTACCGGCTCGCCGCGGAATGCGCCAGCCGGGCCTTCTATCCGCAGCAAAAACCGTAGCTATGCCCAGCCGGCCCCAACCTGGCCTCATTGTTGTCCGCACAATGGCGCTTCCGCCACAGTCGGCAAAATGGGGGGAACGCTGATCAAGCCGTTAACGATGATTAAAAGGTCGTTACCGACCAGGTTTTCTTTGATCTGCCAGATCGATAGGATGCCTGCTGGTGGTGTGGCATGGGGCTTTTTTGGGGGGTCCCTTAACGAACGAACGGTGACCGAGCACGCGCTTCCGCGCGAGCCGAAGACCGTATCTAAGCGCTTCATGCTGAAGGGCTCCTTGTAACTGATTGGGCCGTCCTGGGCAGGCGTAACACGCGAGGCGACTACCGAAATGGCCAACTACCCGAACAGAATGAACGACCCAACCGAAGCGGCGCTGTCGGCGATTCAGGAAGCGCTCAATGTCCGTGAAGAGGACGAGCAGCCCGCAAGCCCGGCCGCCGCGACGCCGGACCTTTTCATTACCCCGGCCGAGAGCCCGCAGCAGGTTGCCGACGCCGTCACGACCAACCAGCAATCCGTGAAAGGGTCGGGCGCGAGCGATGTCGCCGACGTTACCGGACGCGCCGCCAATGACGATCAGCAATCGATCGGCCAAATCCTTCATGCCTTGCAGCGCCGTCCAGCCCGTTCATCCTATTTTGTCGCGGCGTTGTTTTCCGGAGCATGGATCATTGG
This sequence comes from Xanthobacteraceae bacterium, assembly GCA_051986365.1. GTDB lineage: Bacteria > Pseudomonadota > Alphaproteobacteria > Rhizobiales > Xanthobacteraceae > BOG-931. Next base: position 5,861 of record JBPYFG010000444.1, on the reverse strand, counting down.
CTGCATTGGCCTCGCGTTGGCCTATTTCTCGGATCTCCACACCGCGCTTGGCACCGGACGTTCGCCGGCGGCGCTGGTGATAGGCCTCGGCGCCGCGGCATTGCTGCCGATTATTTTCTTTTTCGGCGTCGCCCACATGGCCTGGCGCGCGCAGGAACTGCGCGTGATCGCGCAGTCCATGGCGCGGGTGGCGATGCGGCTCGCCGAACCGGAGAGCGTGGCGCGGGATTCGATCGTGACGGTCGGTCAAGCGATCCGACGCGAGGTTGCGGCCATGGGCGACGGCGTCGAGCGAGCGCTAGCGCGCGCCAGCGAACTGGAAGCATTGGTGCAAAGAGAAGTCGCCGCGCTCGAGCGGACTTACAGCGATAACGAAGTGCGGATTCGCGGACTCCTTCAGGAGCTCGGCAATCAGCGCGACACCCTGGTCGGACAAGCCGACCACGTCCGCTCCGCGCTCGGCAATGTGCAGATCGATTTGACGCAGGATCTGTCCACGATCAGCGATCTCGTGGGCCAGCAGGTCAGTGAAGCGGCTCAGCGCATTACCCAGTCGCTTGCGGAAAAAGGCGAACTCATCACCGCTACGCTGTCGCAAATCGGCGACAATATGGTTCAGCAATTGAGCCAGCGCGGCGGCGACATGCTCGATCGCCTGGAGACGGCGAGCGAGGAGACGGCGCGCGCGATTGCACTGGCGAGCGATCGCTTGTCGTCGAATCTCGATTTCAAGACCAATCATATCGGCGAAGAATTTGCCGAGATCGCCAACGGCCTCGAAGACATGATGGCTGCGCGGCTCGATCGCGTCGCCGACAACTTTTCCGAAAAGTCGCTGGGCGTGGTCGATCTGATGGTCGGCAGATCGCAGGCGCTGACCGATGCGATCGTCGAAACCTCGAATCAGCTCGCCGAAGCCATCGCCACGCGAGCCGATGAGGTCAACAATACGCTCAAGACATCGGGTGAATCGCTGCTGCTTGGCCTCGACCTGCGCGGTAGCGAGGTCGCGGCGAACCTCGAACAAGCAGGCGGTCAGGTCACCCAAGCTATGATCGCGCGCGGCGCCACGCTCACCGACGCACTGCGCGAGGCTGCCGAACACGTCACCGGCGTGGTGGCGACTCGGAGCGATGCGCTCAAAGAAATGTTGCAGACGCGCCTTTCCGCCTTCGAGGAAATGTTCAACCATACCGGGACCGCGCTCGGCGAAAAGATCTCGCGCGATTCATCGACACTCGGCAATCTGATCACCAGGCACCTTGCCGAGTTCGATCGCACTGTGAAGACCTACGGCGCCGAGTTGGTCGAGCGCCTGGGCACCCGGACCCAGGATGTCTCCGAATCGATGCGCAGCTATCTCGAAAGCTTCGACAGCCGCGTTACATCCAAAGCGAACGAAGTCAGCAGCACGCTGGATCAGCGTCTTTCCCGCTTCCAGGAAACACTCGAAATCCGTTCCGAGACGCTCACGAACGCGCTTGCTGCCCGGGTCGGCGAGGTCGGCAAGACACTCGCCGAGGGCGGCAAGGAAGTCATGACCGCGCTCGATAAGCGCATCAGCGACGTGACCACGCTGATCGACACGCGCGCCGCCAAGCTCGGCGACACGCTCGGCGAGCGGATCACAACGATCGACACCACACTCGGCAAAAACGCACTGGAGGTTGTTGGAAACCTGGACCACCGCGTCGCTCATCTGGAACAGCTTTTGGTCGGACGAGCGGAAGCAGTCGTTCAGCAGATGGAAGTCCGCAGCCGCGCCGCGGCCGACTTGCTCAATTCGCGGCTCGAACAGCTTTCCGAGTCGATCAAGACCAATTCCGGCGCCGCCGAGCGCGCGCTTACGCAGCTCGCGGCGAACACCACCGAAGCGCTCGGCAAAAGCGCGGCGGCGAGCGTGGCAGCCACGGAAGCGCTCAATCGCGGCGCCGCTGAAGCGACGGTCTCCCTTAACCGGAGCGCCGGCGCGCTCAGCAACACGATCGTCAAGAGTGCAACCTCCGCCAACGAGGCCATCGGCAAAGCCGCCGCAACCGCCGCGGAGCTTCTCGCCAAGACTTCGCAATCGGCCACCGACGCGCTCAGCAAGACGACGGCGGGCACCGCGGAAATGCTCGCCAAGTCCTCGCAGGCGAGCAGCGATGCGATTATCCGCAGCGCCGGCGACGCCGAGCGCAAGCTCATCGGCATGAGCGCCGAGGTCTCGCGCAACATCGTCGACAAGACCAACGAGATCAACAGCGCGCTGACGCAGCGCGTCGAGGATATGACGAAGGTCCTCGACGAAAAGTCGAGCGGCCTGATTTCGACGCTCGCGAACAAGGGCGACCAGCTTGCCGGCCAGGTCGAACGCGTCACCGAACAGACGGTGAAGGCCATCGATTCCAAAGGCTTTGTCTTCACACAGGCAATGATGGACAAGAGCGAAGAGATCGCCCGGTTGATCAATGATGCCAGCCTGAATGCGACAGCGGCAGTCACCCGCACGCTGGGACAAATGCAGGAAGGCGCCCAGGGCGTTACCGAAGCGGCCAAGTCGAGCATCGCGCGCACGCTCGAGGAGGTGCAACGGGCGACGACAGGCGCGATCGAACAATCCAAGCAGACCGCGGCGGCGACTGTAGCAGAGATGATGGAAACGCACACGATGCTGCGCTCCGACTCGACCGCCCTGTTCGAGCGTCTGCGCGAAGCGAACATTCTGCTGCAGGAAGTGCTCAGCGGTGCCCACGAAAACATGAGCTCGATCGAGCACACGATGGCGACTCGCGTGTCAGAATTCGTCGCCGCCATGACCGATCTGAGCAGCAGAACCGGTGCGACCACGTCCAAAGTGGAACAGCACATCGGCAACTTCAACGCGGTCACCGGCAAGGTGCTCGGCGATCTCGGCGAGCTCGCCGGCCAATTCAGTTCGCATGGACGAACGCTCACCGATGCCGTTGCGCTACTGGAGAGCGGCAATCGCCGCACCGAAGAATCGATGGCGGGCCGTCAGGCGACCGTTGAGAGGCTGGTGTCCACTCTCGATACCCGTGCCGACGATTTCGGGCAGCGGCTGGCACGCTTCTCCGCCGCGTTGGATGAGTCGCTGCAAACCGCGACCGCCCGGGCCGGCGAAATCGCCGGCATAATCGCGAAAACCAGCAACGAGAGCGTGCAGACGATCGAGCAGCAATACGAGCTGGTCCGCAAGACTTCGGAGGAAGAGCGCACCCGCACCAGCGAAGCGCTCACCTCGGCCTATGATGAGGCCTTCTCGCAAGTGCAAAGCATGTTCACCGAATCCACCACGCGGTTCAGTGAAGTCATGCAAGGCATGAAGCAGATGGCGGCGGAGATGCAGCATGAGCTCGAGGCGACACGTGAGCAATTGCGACGCGGCGTCCTCGAACTGCCGCAGGAGACGGCGGACAGCACGGCGCAGATGCGGCGGGTGATCGTCGATCAGATCGAAGCGCTCGCCGAACTCAATCGGATTGTCGCTCGGCATGGACGCGCGCTGGACGCCGTCGAGCCGGTGCGCCGCGACGTCGAACCGCTTTACGCCGCGGGCGGCGGACGCGCGCAAGCGCGACCGGTGCGGGCCGACGGCGCCGCTTCGCAGCAGGCGCCGGGGCGTGACATCACCGGCGCGCCGACCCGGCGCACGAGCCCACCGACGCTCAGCCCAGTCCCTGGCGGCAAGGATGACACCAAAGGCCGCAACGGCGGCTGGCTTTCCGAACTCCTGACCCGCGCCTCTCGCGAACCAGGCCTGCAGGCCGCCCCAGCCTCCCCAGCGGAGGCTCCGCGCACCGAGGACGCCGCAGCGGCACGCGACGGCATCGAGTCGCTTGATGCGCTTTCAGTCGATATTGCCCGGATGATCGACAATGACGCGGCGGCCGACCTGTGGGAGCGCTACAAACGCGGCGAGCGCGGCGCGTTTACCAAGCGGCTCTACACCGCCCAAGGGCAACTGGCGTTCGAAGAAATTCGCGGCAAATATCGTTCCGATGCGGATTTCCGGGAGACGGTTGAACATTACATTCATGAGTTCGAACGGCTGCTTGACGACGTATCGCGCGGCGAGCGCGGCCCGGCTGTAGCCCGCAACTATCTGACCTCCGATACCGGCAAGGTCTACACAATGCTGGCGCACGCCGCCGGCCGCTTCGACTAAGCTTCGCGGCGTCCCTGAATTCGGCGGCCAGCGAGGGGCCGCCGAATGGCCTTGCTTGCGGCGCGATTGCAGCGTTACCGTTGCCGCTGATGAGCGCCGTAGACGCCCCGCTCGTATTGCCAACTGCCGCGGATGTCGATGAGGCGGCCCGCCGACTGGCTGGCGTCGCCCTGCACACACCGCTTTTGACCTCGGCTGCGCTCGACGCCATGACCGGCGGCCGCATTTTTCTGAAAGCCGAGACCTTGCAGCGCACCGGATCTTTCAAGTTCCGCGGCGCCTATAACAAGCTCGCCGCGATGCCGACCGATCAGCGCGCCGGCGGTGTGGTGGCCTATTCTTCCGGCAATCACGCGCAAGGCGTCGCCGCCGCGGCGCAGCTTCTCGGGATGCCCTGCGTGATCGTGATGCCGCGGGATGCTCCGCGCGCCAAACGGGAACGCACGGCGGCATTCGGCGCTGAAATCGTGCTTTACGATCGCGTTCGCGACGATCGCGAGACCATCGCCGCCGAGATTGCCGCCCGCCGGGGCGCGGTTATGGTGCCGCCTTATGATGATGCATTGATCATCGCCGGTCAGGGCACGGCCGGACGCGAGATCGTGGAGGATCTGGGTGCGATCGGCCTTGTTCCCGAAATCGTCGTAGTGACCGCCTCCGGTGGAGGGTTGACCGCTGGGATCGCGTTGGCAATCAAATCACGCGTTCCGTCCGCCCTGCTCTACACCGCTGAACCGCAAGGTTTCGACGATCACGCGCGCTCGTTTCGCAGCGGCCGGCGCGAAGAGAACCCCAGCCTGACCGGCACGATCTGCGACGCGTTGATGGCGCGCATGCCGGGCAAGCTTACTTTTGCGATCAATCGCTCACTGGTGGGCTCTGGCGTCGCGGTGAGCGACCATGAGGTCGCCGCCGCCGTCGCTTTTGCCTTCGCTGAATTGAAGCTGGTGGTCGAACCGGGTGGAGCGGTCGCGCTCGCGGCCGTGATGTACGGCAAGGTCGATGTCAGGAATAAAGTCGCCGTCGCCGTGCTGTCCGGCGGCAATATCGATCCGGAGGTATTTTCTCGGCTCGTCGCCTGACAAGCTTCGACTAGGCCGCGGTTAGGCTCCCGCCCCAGGCATGAAGCAGCGGATTTGAGTGGCGCCATCGGAATCGCGATAGGGCCAAACCACCGCCGGGCCGAAACGGTTGGGCTCCGTAATGAGCGCTGACTCCGGGACCACAATCCACTGCCCGTCGAGCCGCACACGATAGCGTCCGTCCTGGCTGTCCCAATCAACGTTCTCGACCTTGACGCCGTCGGCGAAAGAGCAGCACAGGCCCTTTTTGCTAGCGAGCTGGTCGAACCACGGCTTTAAAGGAGAATTAGCGTAGCGACCGTCGTCACGCGCCGATACGCCGGCAGCAGACACAAACATGCACAACGTCACTGCAACCAAAGCGGTAAGTCTGTGCATAACGGCCTCCAGATGATCACATTTGCGGACCTAACATCAGGGCCCGGCAGACCCGGAGAACTCAGCACATCGCCTGCACCTCGCTTGCACTGTCTTGTTGAGTAACTTTCAAGCCGCTGCAGCAAATTTAGCGTGTGTTTGATACGCGACAATTCGAGCACTCGAGTCACTTAATGAGAGCTAACGCGAACCACCGCTAAAGTTTCCGCTGCAGCATAGGAGCTTTCCAGACA
>JBPYFG010000443.1:0-6565 GCA_051986365.1 Xanthobacteraceae bacterium | reverse complement strand
CCAGCCGGCCGCGCGCTTCGATCATGGTCGCTTGCGAGAAATGTCCGCTGGGCTGGCGGATTTTCTCGGAAATGATCGGTGTCGTCGGCATCTGTTCCTCATGAAGCTAAGGCCGTGAAAAGTTACCGCCGATGCGTCCGCAGCGAAAATATTTCGTCTCTCCTTAAGTGACGCACTATTGCAATGGGTCACTATTTCAGTTACGTATGCTTTCGAACCTCGCCCAATCGGACGGCTGCGGCCGGCAGGCCGCATACACGGGGCGAGTGCGGTACCCGCGGGCGGGCTTGCGACCCGCTCCCGGGCGGCTTCGGGTTTTCCGCCCGACCAGCACTACGACTGGTCCGCGAGAAGCATCGCTGTACCGAGACTGGCAAGCTAAGGGTAACGCCCGACGGCGGCCTCATCCCGGGTAGCGCGGAACTGAAGCTGGGTAGTGGCGTTCGGTCGCCTAAGCCAGAGCCGCGGTGGAACGCCGATAGATGGGCGCCTGGCGATCCAGGCGCAGCCGTGCCCGAAGGCGCGGCACAAGAGCTTTGCGTCTGTCGGCGTTTCGGCTCCGAATCTTTTCTTTTCGTGGCTTAGCGAAGTGAACAGGGCGCGGGGACCACCACTTGCGCTTTTGCTTCGTCCCGTTTCGTGCCTTGCGAATGGCGAATTGCGAAGTGCGAATGGAATTTTCCATTCGCCACTCATTATTCGCCTCTCTCCCATAGCTCGGATGCGCAGACGCATCGCGAGAACGCGATTCTATTTTTTTCTCTCCCCGCTGTGCGGGGAGAGGTCGGATTGTCATCGGGCCCGCCACTTCGGGCCGGACCCGTTGGCTCCTCGCAACGACGGGGCGCTCAGCCGTACTGTTTTTAGATGAACGAACATCAACTGACAGATGAATGAAAAGGAGTCTTGATTCTGTTCAACGTGTCATAGCGAACACAGCTTCCCAGTCTTGCCTGTGTTAACAGTTCAAGCATCTAAAAGATTGAGACAGGGGCGGGCATCGTGCGCAAACGCATTTCGCGTTCGGCGGAATCTACCATCGTGTTTACTGCCAATCCGCGCGCGCGGCGCGCGGTGCTGAAATCCGCCTTTTTAGTTTCGACCTCGACACTCGGTTGCGCAGCGGCGCTTTCGTTGTTCGCTTTGTCGGCGAGCTCGCCAACGTTGGCGGACTTTGTGTGTACGGCGCCGACCATCAACCCGCTTGCCTGCACTAATTCCACTACGGCCGCTGCTCCTTTTACAAATAATGCGACCGGGACTAACCAGAGCGCAACCACGACCAATTCCGGAACCGCCAATGGCTTTGCAACGCAAACCACCGGCGGCGGCGATGCCAGCGCTACCAATTCCGGTACCAATCTCCTCAACGGCATGCTGGCGCAGACCACCAACGGCGGCAATGCCACGGCGACCAATAGCGGGAGCGATACCGGCAATAACGTGGTCGCGCAAACATTTACCACCGGCAATGCCACGGCGAACAATTCCGGCACTATTGGCGATATTAGTAGCTCGGATTTTAGTTTCCTCCAGGCGCGGGCGATTGGCAGCGGCAACGCCACGGCGACCAATAGCGGCAACGTCGCCGGCGGTATCGCGGCGGTAACGCTCGGTGGCGGTACCGCAACCGCGACCAATTCCGGTACTACGCCCTCCAGCCTCGTAGCATTCACGGGTGCTGGCGGCGATGCCACTGCGACCAACAGTGGCTTCGCTTCGGGCATCGCCGCAGTAGCGGCCGCCGGTGGCAATGCCAGCGTAACCAATTCCGGTGTCAGTATCGATAACGGCACTATCACTGGTTTCGGCTTCAGCACCACTGGCGGCATTGTGGCGATTGCGCTGAACGGCAACGCCACCCTGACCAATTCGGGCAGCAGCACCAACACTGCTGGCTTCGCCCTTCTTGCCGCGGCGAACCGGCAATGCCACCATCATCAATTCCGGGATCGCCAACGGCGGCATCGATATCAACGCGAACGGTGTTGCCACGCTCACCAATGTGGTCGGCGGCCGCGTGATCGGCCCCATTGATATCGACAGCGTCACCAGCAACGTCGTCAATTTTCAGGGTGGCAATTGGCTGCTCACCATTGGTACGGCAGGTCCCAGCCCGACGTTCAATAGCGGCGGTGCGCCATTTGTGACCTCGAGCACGACCAATCCCAAGACCTTGGTCACTACGACTCAAGTCGCGGTGCTCGATCCGACGACCTTTGCGCTCGCGGACCGATCGCTGACCAACTTCACCGGCGAAATTTCCGAAATGCTGCAAGGTCGCTTCGGCGGCATGAGCACGGGGCCGGGCGGCACAGTGCTCGGCTTCGCCGGCGGCTCCGGCTCCGCCGTAGCCGACCAGGCACAAGCGGCATTTTCCGGTATTCCGTCGGTGGCGATGTCCTATCCTCTTCCGGCTCGCGTCCGATCATCGGCAAGGCGGCGGCGCCGGCAGCGCCGGTTTACGACACCACGATCTGGGCGAGCGGTTTTGGCGGCGAGCGCAAGCAGCGCGCCGATGGCGACATTCTGCCGACGACCGATAGCGCCTTCGGCGGCGCCATGGGCGTTGATCGGGCGCTGGGCGGCAATCTGCGGGTCGGGGCTTTTGTCGGCGCCGGCGCCAGCCGAGAGGCGGTCGACTTCGACGTGCAGAAGATCGACGCCACCTATGTGTTCGGCGGCGCTTACGGCCGCTTCGATTGGATCTCGCAATACCTCGATTTTGCGCTCTATGGCGGCGGCATCGACAACAAGAGCACGCGCCAGATCGCCAACAATACTGTGCCAAGCGGCTTGGAAACCGCCACCGCGAGCTATGGCGGCTGGTTCATCAGCCCGGAAGTGACTTACGGTTATCGCATTCCGTTTAACGCTATTACGGTCACCCCGCGCGTCCGGCTGCGTTATGTGGGCGGTCAGCTCGACGGATATAGCGAAAGCGGCTCGATGCAGAATCTGTCGGTCGGCCAGCGCAATATCAACGACTTCGAGGAGCGGGGCGAAGTGGAATTCAGCACCGTCAGCGGCGCCTTCAAGGGGACAGCGACAGTCGGCGTGATCGGGCTTGAGCGCGCCGGCAATCCGACCATCAACGCTGTTCTGTTGGGTCAGAACCTTGCCTTCGTGACGCCGGGGCGGGCGAGTGCGGTCGGCGGCGTTGTCGGCTTAGGCTTGCAATACCGGCCGATGCCGAATGTCAGTCTTTTCGTCGCCGGCGAAGCCACCGCCATGAGTGACAAGAGCGACAGCTTCGCCGCCACCGGCGGCGCGAAGGTTTCGTTCTGATCTTGTCATGCCCGCGTTGTCGCGGGCATCCACGTCTTTCGATCCTTGATGGCTTGAAGACGTGGATGGCCGGAACAAGTCCGACCATGACGAATGAGAATCCTCTCCCCGCTGCGCTGCGGGGGGTCACGAGCCAACGGGTCCGGCCCGAAGTGGCCGGCCCGATGACAAGGCTCCGCGAGCGGGTGAGGGGGCGTGGCCGCGAGTCTGAGCCAAGCGGGAACGTCCCCTCATCCCAACCTTCTCCCCCGCAAGCGGGGAGAAGGAGTGTCAATCAAGCCGCGCGACGACGTCTTCGGCGAGCGACAGCGAGGCGGTCAGGCCCGGTGATTCGATGCCGAATAGGCTGACGAGCCGCGGCATGCCGTGTTCGGCCGGGCCAACGATCAAAAAGTCGGCTTGCGGTTCGCCGGGGCCGCGCAGTTTCGGCCGGATGCCGGAATAATCCGGCACCAGCGAGCCGTCGGGCAGGCCGGGCCAATAGCCGCGAATGCGCGCGTAAAAGCTATCGGCGCGGCGCGGATCGACGGCATAATTTTCTTCCGTGACCCACTCGACGTCAGGACCAAACCGCATGCGGCCGGCCATATCGAGAGTGACGTGAACGCCAAGTCCGCCATCGACCGGCGTCGGATAAATCAGCCGGGAAAAGACCGGCTTGCCGGCATAGCCGAAGTAATTGCCTTTGCCGAGAACAAGTCGCGGCACGTACTCGGCCGGATAATTTTCGATACGGCGCGCCAGCGGCTGCGCGCCAAGCCCGGCGGCATTGACTACGGCGTCGAAATCGAAGGTGCCGGGCTCGCGGCCGCCGAATTGCACGCGCCAGTGCGGCGGCCTGAAGCTTATGCGCTCGACCGGTGTCTGGAATGCGATCATGCCGCCGCGATCTTCGAGTTCGCCCCACAGCGCCCGCATGTAAGCGTGGCTGTCGATGATTCCGGTTTCCGGCGACCACAGCGCACCGATACAGGACAATTCGCCCTCCATCGCGCGCGCGGCATTGCCGCCGATCATTTCCGTACCTTCGACGCCGTTGACCTGCGCCTGTGCGTGAATCGTCTCGACCTTCGCCAATTCTGCCGGATTGGTGGCAACGACAAGCTTGCCGCATTTGCGATGCGGCACGCCATGCGAGGCGCAGAATGCATACAGCATCCGCCGCCCGCGCACGCAGTGCCCGGCGCGGAGCGAGTCGGTCGGATAGTAAAGCCCGGCATGGATCACTTCGCTGTTGCGCGAGGAGATACCGTTGGCGATCCCGCCGGTCATTTCGGCGACGGTCACTTCGTGACCGGCCTGCGCTGCGGTGCGCGCGACGGAAAGCCCGATCACGCCGGCGCCGATCACCAGAACCTGCATTGCGGCTCCTCAGTTCGCATGCGAGCGCATCGCTTCGCTCGGCCATGGAATGACTATATAAGGAATCATCGCGCGGCAACGCGAACAATCAGCTCGGAGGAAAGCGCCAGGTGACGGACAACATCGTGCGCGTCTGCGCAAAAGCTGAAATCGCGCCGAACAGCGTCAAGGCGTTCAATGTCGGCGAGAAGCGGCTCGCGGTCTTCAATCTCGGCGGCCGTTATTACGTGACCGACGACGAATGTACCCACGCCTCGGCCAGTCTAGCCGACGGCATGCTCGACGGCGAGGTGATCGAATGCGCCGTGCATATGGGCGCCTTCCACGTGCCGACCGGGGAGGTCAAGGCGCCGCCCTGCGCCGTGGCGTTGCGCACCTATAAAGTCGTCCCTGACGGAGATGACGTGTTGGTCGATCTGGACCGCGATGCCGCCGGCGAATTGGCGTGAAATGGGGCGGTTTCGCTGAGGGGCAAGACACATTATAAAGACACATTATTAGATACGAGATGACATCAGGAAATCGAGTGGCAGGCGAAAGCCGGAGGAAAAATCATGTATGGCGGGCCCGGCGTGAAAACAGACAAGAATTTTCCGATTCCCGAGAACATGAAGGCGTGGGTGCTCGGCAATCCCGGCGAGCTTAAGCTCACGCAAAAGCCAATTCCGGTGCCCAAGCGCGCCGAAGTTCTGGTGCGCATCGACGCTGTGGCGATCTGCGCGACCGATCTGGAGATCATCGATCATGGCTCGCCGGCGCTCATTGCCGGTGGCAAGCCGTTCAACAAGAATTTCACGCCGGGTCACGAATATATGGGCACCGTCATCGCGCTCGGCCCCGGCGTCGATGAATACAAGATCGGCCAGCGCGTGACCGTGGAAATCCACGCCGGCTGCGGCCAGTGCAAGCGCTGCCGCGAAGGCATGTACACATCTTGCCACAACTACGGCCTCAATTACGGGGATGTCGACAAGGGCCATCGCGCTAACGGTTTCACCACCGACGGCGGCTTTTGCGAATATCAGGTCAACAACATCAATACGCTGGTCGCGATCCCTGACTCGATGTCGGATGAAGAGGCGACACTGGTGGTCACCGCGGGCACGGCGATGTACGGCCTCACCGAGCTCGGCGGTCTGGTCGCCGGCGAGAGCGTGGTCGTCACCGGTCCCGGGCCGATCGGCCTTCTCGGCGTCGCGGTGGCGAAGGCCCTGGGCGCGCAACCCGTGATTCTCACCGGCACCCGCGACAATCGGCTTGCGATCGGGCGCGAACTCGGCGCCGATCATGTCATCAATGTCCGCAACGAAAACGTGGTCGAGGCAGTCAAGCGGCTCAATGACGGCAAGGGCGTCGACTACGTGGTCGAATGCTCGGGTGCGCCGAATGCGGTGAACGAGGCTGTCTACATGGTCAATCGCGGCGGCAAAGTATGTCTGGCGGCGTTTCCGCACGCCGAGACGCCGGTCGACGTCGCCCATATCGTACGTAACAACATTTATCTCTACGGTATCCGCGGGGAGGGCAAGAGCGCGACCCATCGCGCTGAAGCCTTCATGTCGCAAAAGCGCTTCGATGCCACGAAAATTCACACCCATACTTTTGCGCTCGACGATCTGCCGACCGCGATCCGCTACGCCAAGGATCGTGTCGACGATGCCATCAAAGTCGTGGTCAAGGCCCGCGGCGTCGCTGCGCATCGCGTTGCGGCGGAGTAGGTACAATCCCGTCACCCTGACGCGCCCGCGCGAATGCGCGGGCCTCGAAGGGTGACGACTTGGTTGCCTAGGTCGGTCATCCTTCGAGGCTCACTTCGTTCGCACCTCGGGACGACGGAAATACTGGCCGGCGCTAGACCTTCTTGATCCGAAATATTAGTAGCTTTTTGTCCTTGCGGCTGTCTTCGAGCATATCG
>JBPYFG010000442.1:0-3271 GCA_051986365.1 Xanthobacteraceae bacterium | reverse complement strand
CTACCGTCGCGGTGACCGCCGGCGCGTTCTCGGCGTTCCTGGTTAATGACGCCGTATGCCTGGTCATGACGCCGCTGGTGATCGAGGTGACGCGCTCGTTGCGGCGCGACCCCGTTCCTTATCTCCTGGCTGTGGCGATGGCCTCGAATATCGGCAGTGTGGCCACGATCACTGGCAATCCGCAAAACATGATCGTCGGCGCGGTTTCGCGCATCCCCTACGTACAATTTGCCGCCGCCTTGGCGCCGCTCGCAGCGGTCGGTCTAGTTATCGTTATTGTCGTGCTTGCGACACTGTGGTGGCGCGAGTTCCGCCTCCCGGCAGAGCTCACGGCCAAACCGCCGCCCGCGCGGGTGCACAAGGCGCAGCTCATCAAGGCCGTGCTGGTGACGCTCGGCGTGATCGCCGCCTTCTTCGCCGGCGTGCCGGTGGCGATGGCCGCCTTTGTCGGCGGCGCCTTGTTGCTGGTGACCCGCGCGATCAAAGCGCAGAAGGTCTATCAGGAGATCGACGGCTCGCTGCTGTTGATGTTCGCCGGTCTCTTTGTGGTGGTTGCGGCAGCGGAGAAAATCCTGTTGACGCCCGACGTAATCGCCTCGGTGCAGGCCTTTCATTTTGCGAACTCTTACGTCCTCACCTTCGATACCGCGGTGCTTTCGAACGTCATCAGCAATGTGCCGGCGGTGTTAGCGCTCAAGCCGTTCGTGCTTGGCCTTCCCGACCAGCATCGCATCTGGCTCGTGATTGCGATGAGTGCGACGCTAGCGGGCAATCTCACCCCGGTCGGATCGGTCGCCAACCTCATTGTCGCCGAGCGCGCCCGCGCCGCCGGCATCCACCTCTCGCTATGGGCCTATTGCCGCGCCGGAATTCCGATCACCTTGGCCACCCTCGCGCTTGGCGCTTGGTGGCTGAGCTAATTTGGGGCCTGAATGCCCTAGTCGATCTGCGGCGTGGCTGATGGGATGTCAGTGTCATGGCCAGCGCGGGATCGGCGCCTTCGGCAGCATGTTCGGCAAGTTTCAGCCAGGATTGCGCCATTTCGAGAAGCACAAGCTTTCCCGTGGGATCTGGAATGTTCCGGGAAACTCTTACGCACTTCGCCGCGTAAGAGCGGTAACGCACAACAGACTCAGCACTTTGCATTCCCACTCCCCCGCATGTTCTCCAACATAGCACTCAACCAGAACCTCGCGTTCCGGTTCCCGCAATGGACCAATTTGGTCAAGCTGTTGCCGGATGGCGGCGGGCTCTCGGCAACAAAAAGGGGTAAGCCGCCCAACTTGACGTGTCCGCTCCAGGGCTTACGACAAGCCGCCATGCTCCATTCCGCGGTGCTCAACGTCATGATTAAGGCGGCGCATCGCGCCGGCCGTAGCCTTAAGCGCGATCTCGGTGAGGTCGAGCACCTCCAGGTATCGGTCAAGGGGCCGCGGAATTTTGTCACCGCCGCCGATCATCGCGCTGAGACCATCGTGCGCGAGGAACTGGCGAAAGCGCGGCCGGACTACGGCTTCCTGGGCGAAGAAGGCGGCGCGCATCCGGGCACCGACAAGACCCATCGCTGGATCGTCGATCCGCTCGACGGCACCACCAATTTTCTCCACGGCATCCCGCATTTCGCCGTCGCGATTGCACTCGAGCGCAACGGCACGATCGTCGCCGGCCTCGTCTACAATCCGGCGAATGACGAGATGTTCGTCGCCGAGCGCGGCAAGGGCGCGTTTCTCAACGACAGGCGCATCCGCGTTGCCGCGCGGGCGCGGCTCGCCGACGCCATTGTCGCCTGCGGCTTGCCGCATCACGGCCGCGGCGATCTCGGACTCGCCCGCAACGAGATCGCGGCCGCACAGCGCGCCTTCGCGGGGTTGCGCCGCTATGGCGCGGCGACGCTCGATCTCGCTTGGGTCGCGGCGGGACGGATCGACGCCTATTGGGAGCGCGATCTGTCGCCCTGGGATCTCGCGGCGGGCTCGCTCTTGGTGCGCGAGGCCGGCGGCTTTATCAGCGATATCGACGGCGGCGCTGCCATTTTGCAAAAAGGCAATGTTGTCGCCGGCAACGAAATCATGCATCGCGAATTGCTACGGCTGTTGCGGGAGGCGGGAAAGACCGCCAGCAAGGAAGCCGCAGCGGCATCGACTTCGCCGTGAGCGTTTTTTCGTTCCGGCCCTACGACGTGGTGCGCGACGAGGAGCCTGCTTTGGCGCTGTGGCTGCGCACCTGGCAGAAGACCTATCCCGATATCGATTTCGCCGGACGGCTCGCGTGGTGGCGCGATCACTGGCGTGGCCTCACTCGTATCGCGCGCATCACCATGGCCGAAGCCAAAGACGAAGTGGTCGGCTTCGTCACCGTCGATCCCGCCACGCTTTATCTCGATCAAATCGTCGTCGCGCCGGAATATTGGGGCACCGGGCTTGCCGGCGCGCTCATCGCAGAGGCCAGGCGGGCCTCACCCCACGGGCTTGATCTTGACGTCAATATCGACAATGCGCGGGCGATCGCGTTTTATCAAAAAGAGGGTTTCGTCATCGCCGGCGACGGAATCAATCCGCGGAGCGGCCGGCCGGTCCACCACATGCGCTGGCGGCCACCACCCTTCCCTCCCCAGCAAGCGAAGAAGGATTAGGGAGCGGGCGACCTCCCGGCGACGACTTCAGCCATGCCCGCGTCGAAGGATTTAGCGTCGACCTTGAGATAAGCGACGCTTTCTTCGGCGATGATCACGGCTTCAGCCACACCGGGCACCTGCCGCAGTTTTGCGGCTAGGCCGGCAGCGTCGGACAATTTGGCTTCCGCGATCGGCACCAATCGCGTGGTCAGATAGCTCGGCTGCGCCATGCCGGCCGCGGCAATCAGCCAGATCACCGCGAGCGCGGTTGTCAGCACGAATACCCCAGCGCTGCCGACATGTTGATGCGCCATGCCGCCGATGATGCCGCCGGTGAAAATGCCGAAGAACTGCAGGCTCGAATAGACGCCCATAGCCGTTCCTTTGACATCCGGCGGCGCCACCTTGGTGATCAGCGACGGCAGGCTCGCTTCCATCACGTTGAAGGCCGAAAAGAAGATGATCAGCGCGGCAAGCAGCACAAAGATATTCCCCGAGCCGTAAAACAGCATGATCTGGCTCGCCACCAGCGCCATCACCGCGCTGACGAACACGCCTTTCATCCGGCGATATTTCTCGGCGACGATGATCGCCGGCACCATCACCGCGATGGAAACCAGTAGAACTGGCAGATAGACGATCCATTGATCGTGGACC
>JBPYFG010000441.1:0-10998 GCA_051986365.1 Xanthobacteraceae bacterium | reverse complement strand
GCAACCGCGGACGTGCTTAAGGTCATCAGTCGGTCGACTTTTGATCTTCAAACCGTGCTCAGCACTCTGGCTGAATCGGCCGGGCAGCTATGCGAGGCCGACATCGCCTCGATCCATCGACAACAGGGTAGCAATTATCAGACGATGGCAATTTACGGCGGCCCACCCGAGCAAAAGGATGAGCAAAAGGAATTGGTTTTGCGAACCGTCCCGTTCACAGCAGGACGAGGCAGCGTGGTCGGTCGTACAGTAGCGGAACGTCGACCGATTCAAATTTCGGATGTACTGGCCGATCCCGATTATTCTCTACTGGACGTGCAACGGAAGGTCGGTTTTCGCACGATAATGGGTGTGCCCATCCTGCGCGAAGGCTACCCATCAGGCGTCATCGTGTTGATGCGGCTTACGGTACGGCCGTTCACCGAAAAGCAGATCGAATTGGCAACCACCTTTGCCGACCAGGCGGGCATCGCCATCGAGAACGTGCGTTTGTTCGATGAAATCCAGGACAAGAGCCGCCAGCTCGAAGTAGCAAGCCAGCACAAATCGCAGTTCCTTGCCAATATGAGCCATGAGCTGCGCACGCCGCTCAACGCGATCTTGGGCTACACGGAATTGATGGCGGACGGCGCCTACGGTGAGCCTTCGGAGAAGATGCTCGGCGTGCTCAAACGACTGGAGACCAATGGCAGGCATCTGCTCGGCCTGATCAACGACGTCCTCGATCTCTCCAAGATCGAAGCCGGCCAACTGGTGCTCGAACTCTCCGATTACTTCATCCAGGACATTGCCCAGACCGTTCGCAGCACGCTGGAGCCGCTGGCCACCGACAAAAAGCTCGGGTTCAAAGTCGAAGTCGCTTCGCAACTGCCCTCTGGCCGCGGCGATGGACGGCGCTTGACGCAAGTGTTGATCAATCTAGTTGGCAACGCCATCAAGTTCACCGATGCCGGCGAAGTCGCCATCAGGGCTGAAACCAATAACGGCTCATTCTTTGTATCGGTACGCGACACTGGACCCGGCATCTCCGCCGCTGATCAGGCCAGGCTGTTTCAGGAGTTCCAGCAGGCCGATAATGCGATCACCCGCAAGAAGGGCGGCACCGGCTTGGGTCTCGCAATATCAAAACGCATCATCGAAATGCACGGTGGCCGGATATGGGTCGAGTCGCGGCCCGGGCAAGGCTCGACATTTGCGTTCACGCTGCCGGTGGTCGTTGAGCGGCAAGTGGAGGGCGTTTAAGCAAGCGCATTCTTGACGGCATCCTCTGAGAATCGATGTTGACCCTCAGCGGACATTCCACGCGGCACGCTCGGTGATCGAATCTATCAATAAATCCCGCGGAGACTTTCCTGTATCTTTTGCGCAATCGGGTCGCCAGTCCGATACGCTACGGTTCTCGTGTTCGGCGGGACTGCACTCGCTGAGATCTCGCGAGATGGTTGCAGAGCGCTTGCTATGGGCGTCGAATCAATGCCAACTGGGCAAGGAGCGCTTGGATCAAAATCGCCTGCAATAGCGGGATTGAAAACATATCGCCGATCGCAAACAGCGACTCTCGGCGGGCGGTCCGTCGCCAAGAACGCGTCACTGCCCGTCTTAAGCATCTCCCAAAATGGCAGATTAGGATCACCCGCATGGCTCGCGAGATTCTGTGCTGTCATTCTAAATGGAAAAGCTTGCAGCTGAACTTTTTCCTGCCCGCCCTTAAATGCTTCGTCAACCAGACCGTAGATTTCTTCCATCGCGTAATCTGTCATGGCGTAACAACCGACGGATCGACAGCCGCCATGCACCATAAGAAAACTGCCGGTTCGCCCAAGAGAACGATCAAAGGCATTGGGGAAGCCCGTATTGAACGCAAGATATTCACTCGAATTGGGGTTCATTTGATCTGGAGCGATGTCATAAAACCCTTCGGGTGCTTGATGGTCTCCTTGCATAAGCTTTGGCCCAAGCTGTCCTGAAAATTTGCAGATTGGATAGGATTTGAGCAGCGCGAACTTTCCGCTCCGATCCTGTTTCCAAACTTCCAGCGTACTTTCTTCCTTGTAGATGCGGATCAGGATCGGTGCCGCGCGATCCATATTGAGTCCTTCCATCTGACCGAGGGTCGAGGTTCGGACTGTGCCGGTCCTAACCTCGGCCTTCGGCGCAGATACCATGCTCGAACAGCCGCCCAGACCCGCGACGATGAGGGTGAAAAAGCAAGCTTTTCTAAAAACGGATGCGATTTGACTCAAACGCAAAGTCCTACCCGTCGTCTCGTCTGAGCACGTCAACGGAAGCTTCAAGAGGTGCCGGGATGTGGTCCGTATGGGTATGAGCCGGGAGGTGTCCCATATGCCGGCGCGCCGGGAGGTGCCCCATATGGGTACGCGCCGGGAGGCGGCCCGGATGGATACGAGCCGGGAGGTTGCCCATATGGCTGCGAGCCGGGACCTGGTCCGTAGTCGACACCAGCCGGTGGTCGCTGAGCGTAGACAGCGTCCGGAGCCACGCAATCTCGCGCACAAGATGAGACGAGAGTCGCAACTATTCCGACAAATATGCAAGTGATGGCCGGCAGCAACCTGGTCATTAAACTAACCCCATTAGTTAAGTCGCTGCTCCCATCACCAGCGAATCCCGGTTTGGAAACTGTCTCAGAGGTGAGGTGCGGAACTAAGACGGATCCTTGCCGGCCAAAAAAATCGATGAAGTCTTGGTTAATGGGGCGCCTACAGTGCAGCGTGAGCCGCTTGGAGCGGCGACCGGCTTGGCCATTTCGTTATTCAACCGACTGCGCCAGGGTCGCATTCGGTGATCTGATCCCAGCGTGTGCGCAAAAAAGAGCCCCGGTATTTCGTCCGGGGCTTAGACCTGCCGTTGATGGTCGCGCCTAGCCCACGCGTGGCGCCTGCCGGGCGCCGGGAGGATTGCGTGAGCGATCAGCGCGTGCCGCTAGATAATCTGATTCGGCCGCCCTTCAAAAAGAAAAAGGGACATCCCTTAGCAGCCTTAATGGCGATAATGGTTTTCGAACTGGACTGGCGTTGGTCGACCGCACTCAACCGGACGCAAAAATGTTTAGTGGCGAAATTCGGCAGTTAGCACGGAGTCGGGAGGAAAGATGATCAACGCGGCGATTCCACTAGCCAATACTATCCAAACGACGGCGAGCAAGAGCTTCCTCTTCATGGAGACCTCACGTGAGTCCATGCCGTTAGCTTTTGCCCAACCCGGCTGGGACCTCCGTGATAGCCATCACGTTTCTGACTCTTTACCCCTAAACCATCGGATAGTTTTGCGCGCGACCAGTTAATTTCACGTCTGGCGCGATGTAATCAGCGAAGACCAGCACAAATGGGTTGACGCTCAGAGCGCGGAGCCGCCGACCCAGGTAGCAAGCCGACGGCTTTGCCTTGTCGCTCCGAGCTACGCCCTGCTTAGTCGGGCCGGTCAGCGGACACAGCGAATCGATTGCGAGAAAGAGACGACTTGGCGCGCCTTCTAAACGACAATGACGAAGACGCACCGAACCATCGTTGCTATGTTGCATTTTTGATACGCGCGAATAAAAAATTGCGACGAAAGTTTGATTCTCGTCGAACCCACTCGCCAGCCTTCGTTCCGTCAAATCGTGATGGCCCCTTAGGGCATCCAATCGAGGGGGGTCGGGGCCGATGTACACCGAAAGTCCACGTCTCAATGATGCGTATAATGAGCGAGAGGAAGACGCTGCCGAGCGTACTTCGCCCAGTCGAGTATATCGATTAAGACCGGGCGGGTTTCGTCCCTCGTCAGGTGCCAAAAACATACCAATCGCGAGCGGCAGGCCATCGAATATCCGGCGAACATTTCGCGCCCTCAGCCGTTTTTGCGTCGCGATTGTCATCGGTGTCGGTGCGACCCTTGCTTGGCAGTCCTACGGCGGTGAGATGGTCAGGGCTTGGGCTCCATCGCTCGGCTGGTTGGCACCCATATCCCCATCCGAAGAATTGCAGGCGCAGGTTAAGCCGGTGGTGGTTGATCTTGCCATTATGAGGCGCAGCATAGAGCAGCTCGCCAGCAATCAAGATCAACTCGCCCGTAAACAAGACCAGATGGCGCAAGCTTTCGCTGCACTGCAGTCGGCCGTGCGGGAAATTGATCAAAATATTTTAGCCTTGGCCCCGCTTGCACCGAAGCCGGCCCACGCCACGCCTCCCAAACCGCCGCAACCTCCGGCGCAGTAACTAATGAGCGCTGAGAGGAGATAGGTCTGGACATCCCCGAACGGATGTTGCACGGGCCGAACCGCCCGCTGCTATGCCGCGCGAATCAGATCGAACTTCCTCACGCTAATCGTGAGCCGGTTCGATCTCGTCAATAGATTCATTTTGAAGCTCGGCAGCATCTTCTATGAAACCGATTTCCCGGATCAAATTCTGAATTTCGAGACGCGCAAGTAAATTGGTTTGGTCGGACTCGGCAGAAGTCTCGAACTTTTCTGTTAAGTCGAACACCGTCAAACCCGCTGCAAAAAACTCCCGATATGCGGGCCGTTCCTGTAGCCCGCGCGCAATGCGAAAACCCAATGTCCTTTGCACCACCTCCAGAACCCGCGCGACTTGACGATGATTGTTTGACTCGACCGGTTCCAGCCGATTGCGAACAATGATCCAATCCGTGGCGCGACCACTGACCCTGCGCCGGGCCTCAAGCGCGCGCCAAACCATATTGGCGTACACCGACAGCTGAGGCTCGTGGTCGCTTCTTTCCATCGCGACCAATACGTCGAGATCGAAAAAGCTATCATTGATCGGGGTTATCAAAGTGTCTGCCATGCCGTGTGCGATCAAACTGAGATGTTGCACGCCGCTTGGCGTATCGATGACGATGAAGTCCTGTTTGTCTGCGCGTCCAATTTCCCTGAGCTGCGATATGAACTGCCTTAAGTCGGCGCTATGGCTTAACGTGCTGCTGTCGATGAAGTCCTCATTGCGCGCTCGCACATCTTTCTTGAATTGCGCTATGAACTGTTTCAGGTTGCGCGCTGTGCCATAAGCATCCCTTTCCTTGACTGGGTAATGATCCGGCAGCTCCAACTTCCGCTCGTGTTCTCGATCCCATTCGCGCCGGTTAGCGAGATACCGCGTTAAGGTTTGTTGATTTAGGTCGAGATCGAAACAGGCTACGCGCTTTCCAGCCTTCAGCAGTGCCACAATGATGTGCATGGCAAATGTCGATTTGCCACTGCCGCCTTTCTGATTGCCGATGACGACAACGTGAGGCGGAGAATGCACGCCGTAAGATGGCACAATCGATGTACGCATAACGCGCCCAACCGGGTATGAAAGGGCCTAATTTTAGGCCAAGTGAAGAATTTAACAAGATAAAACGCCACGCGTTTGACGCGACATTTCCCACTATCGCAGCGCTCGCTGTCGGCCAGATAACTCTCACGTACACGCCCAATTACGCCATCGCGGGCAGGTGGACAGTTTGATTTTTTCCCGCCGATGGCGTCACAAAATGCGCGGAAACCAACGCGGGATTGCCTAATTTGCATCGCTTTGTAATCGAATTTTGCATGAAACATGGCCGCCGAATCATGGGAGGCGAGAACCATGCCAGCGCAACTGCGGCCGATCGGCACGATCGCCTTTGCTTCGTTTCTGGCCTCAGTATTAGGTGTCAGCGTGCCGGCTAAGATCGCGTTCGCGGTCGATTGCCTTACGGCTCCAAAATCTTCCGCGCCGCCGAATAGCCACTGGTACTATCGCACCGATCGGACGCAAGATCGTAAGTGTTGGTACTTGCAAACGGATCGTGGTCCTTCAGAACAGCGAGCCGTGCAGGCTGTGCGCGCGGCGCCGGCCAAACCATTGCAATCTGTTGCGGCGGGCGGCCAAAATGAAGGTCCAGGTTTTAAGGACTCCGTGGCGCAGCACGGGGGCGCCAAACCATCAGATCAAGACGTCGAAAAACTTTATGCTGAGTTTCTGGAATGGCAACGGCGCGCCAAGAATTAGGGTCCCTGCGGCCTGATTTCTTAAGCGGGAAGATGCGGCGCGGTGCCAAATTCATTCTTGCCGAGCGGCACCTGTATTTCGCAAGTCAAGCCTTCGCGCGCGTAATCGAAATTGACCACCTTGAAAGTTGATTCGAGCAGCAAGGTGCCAAATCCGCGCTGACCTGGTCCAAATATGGGCGGGCCACCGCGCTCCTGCCATCGGAATTTTAAAACTGAGCGGTCGCCGTTGCTGGCGACCGTCCACAAGATGCTCACATTGCCGCCCGCGCTTGAAAGTGCGCCATGCTTCAATGCATTCGTGGCAAGCTCATGTAGTGCCAGTGAAAAATTCTGCGCATTTGTTGCGCTCAGCATCAAATCGGGGCCGTCAATTTCGGTTCGAGCGGCAAAGGGCTCCAGTGTCAAATGCACGATCTCGCTTAGACTAACGCCGCTCCAGTTCGATTTGGTCAACCGACGATATGTGCCGGCCAACGCCAGCAGACGTCCTTCAAATATCTTTCTCGCTTCAGCAAGCGACCCAGAGCCGGACAAGGTCTTCTGCGCGATGCCCTGAATCACGGCGAGCAGATTATTGGTGCGATGTTGGAGCTCGCGGATGAGAATTTGTTCGGCCTCCGCCGCACGTTTTTGTTCCTGCTCGGCGCGCTTGCGTTCGGTAATGTCCAGCATCGAAGCGATCCAGCCCGTAACCGTTCCGCTGTCATCTTGTTCCGGTGTGTAGATCACGTGCAGGAATCGCGTTCCGACGTCTTGGTAAGCGACTTCTCTCTCAAATTCGACTCGGTTGCCTTGCAGGACTTTCTCGATGTAAGGCCGAATCGACTGGAAGTCTTTATCGCTCAAAACATCGGACAGTCGTTTGCCAACAACCTGTTCGGGTCGACGGCCAGTCATCGCCAAATAGGCTTCGCTGATGAAGCGATAGCGAAGATCGCGATCCAGCCGAATGAGCATGAATGGCGTTCGATAAATAATGCTCTCAAGCTCGGCTTCCTTATCGCGCAACGAAGCCTCATTCTGCCGCAGCTTTTTAGCAAGCTGTTCAAAACGGTAAACGTGACCCGTTCCTAAGAGCAGCAAGCCGCCGATTAAGCCAGTGCCAAGAGCACCGGCGGCAAGCACCGCCCAGCTCTGCCACCCGCGATGTGTCGCGAGGTAGGCCGGAGATGGCGTTGTGCTCACGACATAGCGACGGGTTCCGAAATCAAATTCAGTCTCAAACAAGATTGGCACCGACTGGGGAATTTCATCGAAGAACCGCGCATCTGCCGTTGCATCAGCAAGTCGCAGATTAAGTGTTGACCGGAGCGGTTGCACAAGCGTCGCGGCGAATGTGGCCATTCGCAGCGCCACCAGCACGATGCCAGGACCGCTGGAACCGCTCGATACGGAATCGATCAATAAGATGCCATATTGGGAGCCCTGCTCCTGCACCAAGCGGATGGGCGCGGTCGCAGCCAAATGTCCGCTGGTCGTCGCTGCCTCAATAGCGATGCGCCGGGTCTCGTCCGATGCGAGATCAAAGCCGACGGCTCGTTCATTGCCGTCGAGCGGTTCGACGTATGTAACGGGGTAGAAGTGAGCCCGATCGTCAGCCGATCGCAATTCACCCGACTGCGCACGCTGGCGAACCTCGAATCCCGGAACCTCGGCCCGCTGGGCAGCCTCGAACCCTGCCCGATCGGCGGACTGGACCGACGGCGCCCATTCTACTGCTTGAATGATCGGGAATCGGTCCAACAAGGTCTGCACCAGACCGTGGAACTCCTGACGCGTGACCGGCTGATGGCGGCTAACAAAAGCGTCCGAAAGCTGTTCGAGGAATCCGCGCTGTTCCTCGAGCGTCGCCCGCATCGTGTCGGCGAATTGCTGCGACCGGAGGCGAAATTCAAGCAGTGACTGGTCGTACTCCCAACTGTTAACGCGGATGAAAATAGCAATGAACAGCCCAAAGCAGAGCAGCATCGGGACGGCGACGGACCAGACCCGTGAGCGCCACAAGTTTCGCGGCTCTGCGGCGAAAACGAATAAGAACGGTAGCGCTACAAGCACGCCAAGCGTGTCGCCCGTCCACCATGTCACCCAATTTGACGGCAAATCGCCGGACCAAACCACACCGAGCGCCCACATTCCCGCCAACGAGAGGCTCGCGCTCGTTAGACAAAACAGCGGCGAAAGCACCAGCAAAAGCACGAGATCGTGCGGATTATCCAATGGGGCGGGATAACCGATCGCGCGCCGCAGTACGGCGCCGCCAAACGCCGCTTGGAGTGTGGAAGCGATCGCGATGACGACAGCCGTTGCAACGCTTACTAGCGCAAAGTGATCTGCGATCGAGTAGCCGATCCAGACATTGAGCAGAAGCGAACCGATGAATATTCCCAGTAGGGTGGATGGTCCTGCCATGAACATTGCGCCGACAGCGATGCCGGCCGGCACAAAGACAGCAGTGGCATAGCCGGGCGGTACGGCGAGCAGGAGCCCAAGTCGTCCCGTGGTCACATAGGCCAGCGGCAGCACCGCATAGATGAGCAACCGCCGCCCTGTCTTCGGTTTCATGCGGCCCAACCATATCAACCCAGCCCCGGCCTATCGTAAAGAATAAGGACGCCCGATGGCGAGCCTGTTGGACGGCAATGTTCGCCTCAACCATGGCCATTCACTTCCGAATTCGGCCGCCGTCTCGCCACAGCAGCAAACATCGACCGGCAAACATCGCCCAGCAAGAATCGGCCAGCAAGAATCGGCCAGCAAATATGGGCGGACCCTTCGATCCGAGCTACAGTTGCGGTGATGGCCAACACAACCGCTGGCTCGGGACTGAAGTGGGTGGGCCGCGCGATCCGACGCCTGGAAGATCCAGCGCTGGTCCGCGGCCGCGGCCGCTTCACCGCCGATCTTCGCGCCGCCCATTTCGTGCGTTTCGTCCGTAGCCCGGTGGCCGCCGGGCGCATTGTGCGAATTTCTGCGCCCGAGGGCGTCGCAATCATCCGCGCCAGTGATCTCGACGCGCGGCTGATCAAACCGATGCTGCACAAATACAACTATCGGCCGATCGAGCAGCCGATCCTGGCGGATGAAGTGGTGCGTTTTGTCGGCGAACCGATTGCGGCGGTCGCCGCGCCGACGCCGGCGCAAGCCGAAGACGCCGCGGGTCGCGTGGAGATCGAGATCGCCGAACTTCCGGCCCTCACCGATACGCGTATGGCCTTGCAGCCGGATGCGACGGCCGTTCACGATGCCGGCAACCTTGTTGTCGACGGCCAATTCAGGACCTCCGGCTTCGACGGGGCGCTAACCAAAGCGCACCGGCGGATTCGTCTCGCCGCGCGGTCGCATCGACAAAACGCGACGCCGCTCGAGGCGCGTGCGGCGCATGCGAGCTTCGATCCCGCGTCGGGCCGCACGACATTGACGTGCACCACGCAAATGCCGCACCTCACCCGCACCGCCATCGCCGACATTCTCGGCTTTGCCGAATCCGATCTGCGCGTAGTCGCACCTGATGTCGGCGGCGGCTTCGGCCAGAAGATGTCGCTCGCGGCCGAATACGTGGTTCTGGTCTTCCTCGCGCGCAAGCTCGGCTCTAGCGTCGCCTGGATCGAGGACCGCCGCGAAAATCTGATCGCAGCTTTTCACAGCCGCGACCAGCGCGTCGAATTGGACGGCGCATTCGACGCTGACGGCAAGCTCGTCGCCTTGTCGGCGGATGTCGTTGCCAATGTCGGCGCTTATTCGTGCTTTCCGACCACTTGCGGCGTCGAACCGCTGATGGCCATGGCGGAATTGCCCGGCCCTTATGATGTTCGCGCCTATTCCTGCCGCGCGCGCGCGATCGCAACCAACACCTGCACCATGGCGCCCTATCGCGGCGTATCGCGGCCGGTCATTACCTTCGCGATCGAGCGGCTGATGGACAAGGCCGCGGCGGCGTTCGGCATCGATCCGGTCGAGATCCGCAAGCGCAATCTCATTCGTCGTTTTCCCTACACCTCGGCGACGGGATTGGTATTTGACGAAGGCAGCTATGTCGAAACGCTGGAGATCGCGGCCGCTGAAATCGATCTGCCGAAATTCCGCGCGCGACAGCGTGACGCTCGCGCTCAGGGCCGTTTCTTGGGAGTTGGATTTGCGACGTTCTCCGAGCGCACCGGCTATGGCAGCACGGCCTTTGCCGCGCGCGGCATGGAGATCACGCCCGGCTGGGAAACCGTGGAAATCGTCATGGACCCGTCTGGCCAGGTCGAGGCGCGGATCGGCGCGAGCCCACACGGCCAAGGCCTGGCAACGACGCTGGCGCAGCTTGTCGCCGACACAATCGGTGTTCTGCCCGCGAATGTTCGCGTCGTGCACGGCGATACCGACCGCACACCCTATGGCTGGGGGACATTTGCCAGCCGATCGCTCGTCGTCAGCGGCGGCGCCGCGACGCTGGCGGCACGCAAGATGCGCGAAAAGCTGCTCACCATTGCCGGCGATCTGTTGGAAGCCTCGCGCGACGATATTGTGCTCGAAGATGGAAAAGCTCGCGTCACCGGCACGGATCGGAGCGTATCAATGGCGGCGGCGGCGCGCGCGGCCTATCACCAGTCGCACCGCTTCAAAGATCTCAGTCCGGGTCTTGCCGAGAGCGCGCATTACGACCCGCCCGGCACTTTTTCCAATGCCTGTCATGTCGCCATCGTCGACGTCGACGTGGAGACCGGAGGCGTCCGGCTCGAGCGCTTTCTTGCGGTCGAGGATGCCGGCCGCATCATCAATCCACTAATCGCGGACGGCCAGGTACATGGCGGCATCGCCCAAGGCATCGGCAACGCGCTCTTGGAAGAGATCGTCTATGACGCGCTCGGCAACGTGTTGACCGCGACGCTTGCCGATTATTTGCCGCCGACCGTGCGTGAAGTTCCGCCGATCGAGTTGCAGCACCTCGAAACGCCGGCGGCGAACTCGCTCACCGGCGCCAAAGGCCTCGGCGAAGGCGGCGCGATCGGGGCGCC
>JBPYFG010000440.1:0-2456 GCA_051986365.1 Xanthobacteraceae bacterium | reverse complement strand
TGCGCCTTTTTCCGCGCGTCGCACTCGTGCCAGAATTGCGGCCACTTCATTCCGGGCTGGATTTTTCCCGCCGCCTTGTCGGCCTTCCACTCCGCGCCGCAAGCGCGCTCACGGGCGATCATGGCCTGGCGGCCCGGCGAACCGGTTGCTGGCTTCGCGGTGGTTGTGGCGGGCGCAGGCGCGGGGGTCGTTGGCGTCGTCGGCGCGGCTCCAACCGGCGCGGCGGCACCCGACATGCACTGCTTGGTGAAGTCGCGATATTTCATCCCGCCGGTCTGGTTTGCCGCTTTCATCTTGTCCCACTCGGCGGCGCATTCCTTCATGGTCTTGGCCTGGGCGGCCACGGGCGCGAGTGTGGCGGCGGCCGCGAGAGCCGCCAATGCAATCAAACAACGGTTGTTCATGACGCATCTCCTGTGCGGGATGACGATGCATCCCGCTGGTCGACGAGAATGGATGGATCAAAATTTACGACGCGGTGGCGTCGGAGACGCATTTCTTGGTGAAGCTTGTCTCCGCGGCGCCATGCAGCTTCTGCGCCGCCGCCTGGTCCTTGCAACACTTCTTGGCGAAGCTCGCGAGCGCCGCGCCATGAAGGCTTTTGCCGGTTGCCTGCACCTTGCAGCTGTCTTCGGCGAAAGCGGCCGTCACGAGGAAAAATGATACAAACACGAGTGCGATCGATTTCATTGTCGTCTCCTTGGTTTTGGTTTGAGCGTGATCTTTTCCGAAAACCGGTAGCCACTTTTCGCGATCATGCTCGCACCGATGAAAAAAATGCCCGTCCACGCGGACAGCCGGCTATTTCATTTGGATCGTGCCGTTCGGACTCGCTTTGTCGACGATGCCGGGCAGGTATTGCGCCAAGAGTTTGAGCGTCGCGTCGACGGGAAGGCCGAGATGGCGCGCGAATTCCTGCACCTGCGCGTTGCCGAGCACGGCCTTGAGCTGATCTTCGGTGATCGGAAGATTGGCGCCCGGCCCAAGCCAGGATTGCACCTGGGCGTTAAGCCCGCCCTTCTGCAGCGCGGCGACGAGACCGTTGAGATCGCGATACTGGGTGTTGGCCAGCACCGCATTGATGGCAGCCGGCAGTGCGGCCGCTTCGACTTCGCCTAGGGCCCCACTCAGCATGCCGCCGAGATTGAGGCCGTCCAACAAACCCATGGGTGTCTCCAGCACAAGGTTAAACACCCCCGGCCTGGAAGAACCCCCAATAAGAAGCCTAGTCGAATAAAACCGGGCGCACCAGAGGCTCGCGAACAGTGCTCCGCCCAGATTTCCGCTCATTCCCACGCAGGCGGGAATCCAGAGCCATTTTGTTGAATCGCATGTTGCTGGGTTCCCGCTTTTCCGCCTTCGCCCTCCGCGCTCCCGCCTTCGCGAAGCCTGCCCTTTGCGGAGCCGATTGATTTCGTCTGGCGCGCTTCGGCGGGCGAAGCGAGGTTGGCGGACTCCAAACCCGCCGAAGTTCGTTAAGCGAGCTTAGATGGGCGCGAACGAGCGGATGGTAAGCGCTAATCTATCGGATCGCTTTTTGGTCAGCCTGCTGCGGCGCGCGATGCGGTGGCGTGCGCAAGACGCGCGGCGGCTAGCCCGAAGCCGGCGATGATCGCGAGCGCGAGCGAAATCAACACGTTGTAGCCGGCAAGCGACAGCCCGAGAAATCGCCAGGCCGCTTCGTCGCAACGCACGACATGAACCGCGTGGAGCTGATCGAGCAACGAGCCGCCGGTGCGCAGATCGGTCAGCGGCCCGGAGCAATCGGTCGGGCCCGCCCACCAATGCCATTCGACGCCGGCGTGGTAGATGCCGAGCACGACATTGCAGGCGGCCGCGATCGCGATCGCGGCGAAGCCGACCAACAAAAGGCTGCGCGGCGCACGCACCAGAGCCGCGATCGCAAGGAGCAGCGAAAGCGGAATAATGACGTGATAGGGGATGCGCTGCATAAGGCAGAGCGGGCAGGGCGCGATTTTGAGCACGTATTCGAAGAACCAGGCGCCGGCGAGGGTGCCGAGGCTGAGCAGGAAGATGGCAGTCGCCGCGGCGGCGGCCGGCTCGGCCCTGGCCCGATCGAGTAAGCTCTGTCGCAACAGTGTCGACGTCATCCCGCGCGCCTCGCCATCCATTCGAAAAACTCCATCACGCTTGATTGCGGCAATTTGCCGGTTCGGCGCGCCGATGCAAGGGCGGTGCGCATATGATCGAGATGATGTTTGCCGGCCTCCCTGTAATCATCTCTCCCCATTGGGACAGGTGATTGGCGCGCGATGGACGCCGCCAGCGCACAAATATATAGAGAGGGTGTTTCGTGGCGCATGATCTTATCGGAAAACCGGTTACCACTTTTCCGGATCATGCGCTCAAGCCCGTGTGGCGGAACTGGTAGACGCGCACGACTCAAAATCGTGTTCCGCAAGGAGTGGGGGTTCGATTCCCTCCACGGGCACCAT
>JBPYFG010000439.1:0-8933 GCA_051986365.1 Xanthobacteraceae bacterium | reverse complement strand
ATCCGCTCAATGCGAAACAGCTGAAGCTGTTTCGCGAACTGCGCGGGCTCTATTCCGGCATTGCGGCGTCGCTTGCGAATTCTTCTGGGATCTTCCTTGGCGACGCGAACTATTTCGACCTGGCGCGACCGGGTGCCGCGCTTTACGGCATTAATCCGACACCGGGCCGTCCCAATCCAATGGCGAGCGTCGTCGAACTGACCGGCCGCATCGTGCAGCTCCGCACAGTGGCGCGGGACCAGACGATCGGTTATGGCGCCACGTGGACCGCGCGGCGTAATTCGCGCATTGCGGCGGTGGCGCTCGGCTATGCAAACGGGCTCCTGCGCGCCGGCAGTGCCGGCGACGAGCATCCCGGTGGTGCGGCAATCGTGGCCGGGAAAAGATGTCCTATAGTGGGCCGGATCTCGATGGATCTCCTCATGGTCGATATTACCGACCTTCCCGACGGCGCCGTTCGCCGTGGCGATTTCGCCACCCTGATCGGCGGCGAACTGAGCATTGACGAGGTCGCAGCGGCCGCGGGCACAATCGGATACGAGGTCCTTACCCGGCTCGGCATGCGCTGCCATCTCGACTACCGGGGCGGTTAGATGGCGACGCGCGCGCAAAATTTCATTTGCCAGAACTGCGGCGCCGCCTTCGCGCGCTGGGCCGGCAAATGCGACGCTTGCGGCGAATGGAATACGTTGGTTGAGGAAGGCGCCGAGGGCCCACGGCGACCCATGCGCAAGGGCCGCCCCTTCGCCATCGAGCCGTTGAAGGGCGCGACACATGAGGCGCCGCGCCTTGCCTCCGGCATCGCCGAGTTCGATCGGGTTACGGGCGGCGGGTTGGTCCGCGGATCGGTGCTGCTCCTTGGCGGCGATCCGGGAATCGGCAAATCGACGCTGCTTCTTGAGGTCGCCGTAGCATTCGCGCGTGGCCGCCATCGCGCCATCTATATTTCGGGCGAGGAAGCGGTGGCCCAGGTGCGATTGCGCGCCGAACGGCTCGGCCTTGCGGAGGCGATGGTCGAGGTCGCGGCGGAGACCGCGGTGGAAGACATTGTCGCCACGGTCTCGCAGGGCGCCACCCCGCGGCTTTTGGTCATCGACTCGATCCAAACTATGTGGACGCAAACGGTTGAATCAGCACCGGGGACTGTGACGCAAGTCCGAGGCTCGGCCGCCGAACTGATCCGTTTTGCCAAGAGGAGCGGTGCGGCCGTGATTCTGGTGGGCCACGTCACCAAGGACGGTCAGATCGCCGGGCCGCGTGTGGTCGAACATATGGTCGACGCCGTCTTGTCTTTCGAAGGCGAAGGTTCGCAGCAGTTTCGCATCCTACGCGCGATCAAGAACCGGTTCGGTTCCACCGACGAGATCGGCGTGTTCGAAATAACCGGCGCCGGCTTGCGCGAGGTTGCCAACCCGTCGGCGCTGTTCTTGTCGGAACGCGATCTCGGCAGCCCGGGAACCGCCGTGTTCGCGGGGATCGAAGGAACGCGGCCGCTACTTGTGGAAATCCAGGCCCTGGTGGCGCCTACGACGCTCGGAACCCCGCGCCGCGCGGTGGTCGGCTGGGATCCGAATCGGCTGTCGATGGTCCTGGCCGTGCTGGAGGCGCATTGCGGGGTGCGCCTGTCGGGCCATGACGTCTACCTCAACGTCGCCGGCGGCTTGCGAATCCAGGAACCGGCTGCCGATGTGGCGGCGGCGGCGGCGTTGGTGTCGTCGCTCACGCGCGCTCCACTGCCCGCTCACGCCGTCTATTTTGGCGAGATCTCGCTTTCTGGCGCGGTGCGACCGGTACCGCAGAGCGCCGCGCGATTGCGCGAGGCCCAAAAGCTCGGCTTCACCAGAGCGATCGCACCGGAAGCTAGCCGCAACGAAACCCCGGACGGATTCGCGGTCTCCGCCCTTGCCAGCCTCGACAATCTGGTCGCCGATATCGCGCACGAGGGTACCCCCGCGCTGCGGCGGGTCGGACGGCAGGAGGCCTGACCGGACCCGCCGCCGAGGTTAATGATCGGGTTTCGGTGCAATGGGGCGTTTTTGTGCCCGATATTTGAACGCATTTCAGCGGATAAGACGGGTGACGGCATGGCGTAGCCCCGCTATACACGCGGCGGAACGCCGAAGGCGCTCGTCCGAATCGTAGCCTGCTCGGAAACTCAAATGCCGATCACGTTGCTCGATATAGTCCTGATCCTGGTTATGCTGGTTTCCGGCCTGCTCGCCATGGTGCGCGGTTTCATGCGCGAGGTCCTCTCCATCACGGCGTGGATTTTGGCGGCTGTGGCCACCCTTTATTCCTATGGCAAGCTCCTGCCTTACGCCAAGCAGTACTTCAACAGCGACATTGTCGCCGCGGTCGCCGTGGTGGGCAGCGTATTTCTGCTGACGCTGCTGGTCGTCTCCGTATTCACCATCAGAGTTTCGGACATGGTGCTCGACAGCCGCGTCGGCGCGCTCGACCGCACGCTCGGATTTTTATTCGGCCTCGCCCGCGGTCTGATCATCGTGGTCATAGCGTTTCAATTCTTCATTTGGCTCGTTCCCGACCGCAGCCAGCCGCAATGGGTCAAGGGCGCCAAGTCCAGGGTGGTCCTTGCCGGCACCGGACAATGGCTGATGTCGATGTTGCCGGATGACCCCGAAAGCACCATTTTAAACAAGCTGAAGCGCGCCAAGCCTGAGGACACCGATAATCCTCCCGCCCCGCCTGACCAGCGGCGGAGTGGGCTCGACCGGGTGGAGGTCCCAAGATCATGACCGTGCCTGCCGCCTTCGATCCCGACGCAGATCGGCTTCGCGAGGAATGCGGCGTATTCGGTATATTCGGCCATCCCGACGCGGCGGCGATTACCGCGCTCGGCCTGCATGCCCTGCAGCACCGCGGTCAGGAGGCGGCTGGGATTGTCACATTCGACGGCAAACGGTTTCATTCGGAACGCCGGCTTGGACTGGTCGGCGATGCCTTTTCTCGGCGCGACGTGATTGATCGGTTGCCCGGCAATGCGGCAATCGGCCATGTGCGTTATTCGACGACCGGCGAGACCATTTTGCGCAACGTTCAGCCGCTATTTGCGGAGCTGAACGCGGGCGGCTTTGCTGTCGGCCACAATGGCAATCTCACCAATGGCCTGACGTTGCGGCGCCAGCTGGTGCGCGACGGCGCCATGATGCAATCCACCACCGATACGGAAGTCGTTCTGCATCTGGTGGCCCGCTCACACCGCAATCGCTTTGTCGATCGCCTGATCGAAGGCTTGCGCATGCTGGAAGGCTCCTACTCCTTCGTCGGCCTGACCAACAAGAAACTGATCGGCGCTCGAGATCCGCTTGGCATCCGTCCACTCGTGCTCGGCAAGCTGGACGGCTGTCCGATCCTGGCGTCAGAAACCTGCGCGCTCGATATTATTGGCGCGCAATTTGTGCGCGACGTCGAAAACGGCGAGGTCCTTGTCTTCGACGAAGACGGCGCGCACACGCACAAGCCATTCCCGCCGATACCGCCGCGGCCATGCATCTTCGAATACATTTATTTCGCCCGGCCCGACTCGATATTGGGCGGCCGCAGCATTTACAGCGTGCGCAAAGCCTGCGGCGCGGAACTGGCCCGTGAGGCGCCGGCGTCCGCGGACGTCGTCGTGCCGGTGCCGGACTCTGGCGTCCCGGCCGCCGTCGGCTATGCGCAGGAGTCCCGGCTTCCCTACGAGCTTGGCATTATCCGCAATCATTATGTCGGCCGCACCTTCATCGAGCCGACCCAGCACATTCGCCAGCTCGGCGTTCGTCTCAAACACAATGCCAACCGCGCGGTGGTAGCAGGCAAGCGCATCGTGCTGATCGACGATTCCATCGTGCGGGGCACGACTTCGGTGAAGATCGTGCAAATGATGCGGGATGCGGGTGCCACCGAGGTGCATATGCGGGTTGCCTCGCCGCCGATCACGCATCCCGACTACTACGGCATCGATACGCCCGAGCGCGACAAATTGCTCGCTGCAACCCACGATCTCGAGGGCATGCGCAAATTCATTGGCGCCGATTCGCTAGCGTTCCTTTCCGTCGACGGCATCTATCGCGCCATGGGCGAAAAGGGCCGCGATGCGGCTCGCCCGCAATTCACCGATCATTGTTTCACCGGCGAATACCCGACGCCGCTTACGGACCGCACCGCCCAGGACGCGACGCCGCGTCAGCTCTCCCTGCTCGCGGAAGCGAGCTGATAGGCAGCAGCGGTCACGTTAAAGACGCCCACGCAAAAAACAGAATTGCGGCAAAACCGAGCGCGGTGCGTACGGCGTGCTGCCGGCCCCATTTTTCAATGAGCAGGCGGCTGTCGACGCCCGCGGCGGTAGGATCCATCCCTATAAGCCGATTATTCACGGGCATGATCACGAAAAGAGTGTAGGGCCAGTTTGCAATCATGATGATCGCGCCGACAAACCACGTCCAAAGCCCTGTCTGCCACCAAGCAAGTAACCCAAGAAGAAAACCGAGGATTGCCAGCGGCGCCTGCATGGCGAAGCCGCGCTTGTATGAGGGTTTCCACTCGCGGAGCAGCGATCGATCGTCGAGTGAAAGCCGCGCCGGCTGTTCAGCGACATTGACGTAGAGCGCGGCTCCGGCAAAAACGGCGGCAACCACAAGAGCAACTTGCCCGGCCAACATGTTATTCCTCGCGGTTTGCTCCTCCTAAATGATAATCGTGTTCGGTGATTGCCATGTCAAAGCCACTAGCTGAGAAGATCGCGCTCGTCACCGGCGCATCGCGCGGCATCGGCCGGGCGACGGCAATTGCGCTCGCGCGCGCCGGCGCCCACATCGTCGCGGTTGCGCGCACCGTAGGCGCGCTCGAGGAAATCGACGATGCGGCACGCGCGGCCGGCAGTTCGGCGACTTTGGTCCCGCTCGACGTGCGCGACTATGCTGGCATCTACCGGCTGGCTGCAGCGCTCAATGAACGTTATCAGCGGCTTGACGTGATGGTCGGCAATGCCGGGGTGGTGGGGCAACGCTCCCCGCTCGATCACGTTGAGCCGCAGAACTGGGATGAGGTCTTAGCGGTTAACGTCACCGCCAATTGGCATCTGATCCGCGCCATGGATGCCTTGCTCAAGCGCTCCGCTGCCGGCCGCGCGGTTTTCGTCACCTCGGGCGCCGCCACTCACGCGCGCGCCTATACCGGCGCGTATCCGGTATCGAAGGCCGCGCTCAACGCGCTCGCCCGCGTCTATGCCGCGGAAACCGAGTCGACCGCGATCCGCGTAAATTTATTCAATCCGGGACCAACACGGACCCGGATGCGGGCGCAGGTTATGCCCGGAGAAGACCCGATGACGCTGCCGACGCCTGAAGCGGTGGCCGAAAAGATCGTACCACTTTGCCTGCCGAGCTGTGCCGAAACCGGCAAGCTTTTTGATTTTCCCGCCGGCAAGTTTTTACACTTCACGCCGCCCATCTAGCTGCTTGTTGTAATTAAAGGTCTGGACCGACCGATTCGGCTGGGCGGCATTATCAGATACCGCTAAGGATTGAGGAGCCACCGCGCATATTCGACCGGATACATGCCTCGCCCGGTGAGTCGCTGCCAAGGTGTTGCCGACGCCGCGTTCATCGCCGTTTGCGTGCCGCGTAGGGATTGGATTTTGTGCGCAGCGTCAGCCTGATTGGCGTACCGGGCAGGTCGAACCGCTCGCGCAGTCCATTGACAAGGTAGCGGCGATAAGCGTCCGGCAGCGTGCTGGTGCGCGAGCCGAATAAAACGAAGGTCGGCGGCCGCGACTTCGGTTGCGTCATATAGTCGAGCCGCAAGCGCCGGCCACGCAGTGCCGGCGGCGGATTGGCGCTCGTTGCCGCGGCCAAGAACCGGTTCAACGCCGCCGTCGGTACCCGGCGATTCCAGACGGCATGCGCTTCAACGACCGCCGACATGAGACGCTCCAAACCCTGGCCGGTCTTCGCTGAGAGGACCGCAATGCCAACGCCCTTGATCTGCGGCAATAGGCGATCGACCGTATTACGCAAGCGGCCCATCGCGCCGGACTCCGCAGTCACCAAGTCCCATTTGTTCACCGCAATGACGATCGCGCGGCCTTCCCGCTCAACCAGATCGGCAATGCGAATGTCCTGCTCCTCGAACGGAGCTTGCGCGTCGACCAGCACGATCACCACCTCGGCGAAACGAATGGCGTTGAGCGCATCGGCGACCGAGAGCTTTTCTAGCTTCTCGTCGATGCGCGAGCGGCGACGCAGGCCGGCCGTGTCGAGCACGCGAAATTGTTGCCCGCGCCAGTCGAGCTCGACCGCAATGGCGTCGCGCGTGATCCCGGCTTCCGGGCCGGTCAGCAGTCGTTCCTCGCCGAGAAGGCGGTTGATCAGCGTGGATTTGCCGGTATTCGGCCGGCCGACAATGGCGATGCGGATGGAGGCCCGCTCTGGCGCGGCGCCCGGGTCCTGCTCATCCTTTGGTTCGGCAATCGGCTCAGGCAAGACGGCGCGCAGCACCTCGTAGAGTTCCGCCAGGCCTTCGCCGTGCTCGGCGCTGATCGCAACCGGATCGCCGAGGCCGAGCGCATAGGCCTCAAGCGCACCAGCCTCGCCGGCGCTGCCTTCGCTTTTATTGGCGACGAGAATGGCGTGCTTGCCCGATTTGCGAACCAAGTTCGCAAACACCCGATCCGAAGCGGTGGCGCCGGCTCGCGCATCGATCAAAAATAAAATGGCGTCGGCCTGGGCGATCGCCGCCGCCGTATGCGCCTGCATGCGTGCCGAGAGGCTGTCGCGCTCCGCATCTTCCAAGCCGGCGGTGTCGATCACCTTGAACACGAGATCGCCAAGCTGCGCGTCGCCTTCACGACGATCCCGGGTCACCCCCGGCCGATCGTCGACCAGCGCGAGGCGGCGGCCAACGAGCCGGTTGAATAGCGTCGATTTGCCCACATTCGGCTGGCCAACGATTGCGACGGTAAAGGACATGGCAGGGACATCGGGCAACGATTGAAAAAAGCCGATGGCGGGCGGCTCGGAAACCAGCGGCTTCGCAAATGAGCCTCTATAGCACTTTAAAAAGTCGATGGCGGCGACCCTTGAACGAGTCAGGCGCCGCGATGAATGCGCGGTCTATCGCGAAGAGCCGGCGGACGGCGGATCCGGCCAGATCGACTGCGAGGACTGTCCCGACGATGTGGTCTGCGGTGGCGCAGGCCAAACCGATTGAGACGTTTGGGGTTGCGGCGAGTTGGCTGCAGGCGGGGCCCGCCAAACCGACGCGTCGTCGGGTTGCTGCGTCGCCGGCTTCTGTTTTGGACCAACGGTGATCCGCGTCGGACCCGCTGCAGGGGGTGTCGCGCCTGGGGAAGCAGGTGGTTTCTGCGCAGCGAGCTTTGGCTTGGGTTTCGGTCTGGGTTTGGGTTTGGCTGCCTCGGCCGTCTCGGGCGGCGTCGGTCCGGGGACCGCGGTATCCGCATCGGGTTGTTCCGGCGGCGGTTGGTAGCCCTTCACCAGATCCGCAGGGACACCGGTGCTCGCGCCAGGCACGCCCTCGGGAAATACCGGCGTTCGCTCGCCTTTGAGTTTCTTCTTGCTGTCGAATACGTCGGAATTGAACATCTCGGTGGGATCGAATTGGCCGCCTTTGGTGCAGCCGGCGATCAGAAGCGCAAGCGCGAGCACCGATGCGGCACGAAAGAAATAGCTGCGCGCGCGTTTCGCCATGTTCTCAGCCTTTCGCGCTCGCCGCGATCAGTTCGCTCAACATTTCCGCGCGGCTGCGCGGACCCGGAGGCGTCTGCGGATCGCTGATGATCATCTCGGTCCATCGCCGCGCCGCCGCCATGTCCCCGGCCTTCCATGCGGACAGCGCCAAAATCTCCCGGGCGCTGTGCCGGAACACGCGATCCGGGGCGGATGCAGGTTCGAGCCGCTGCAAGATTTCCGCATATGGCGCGTTGTCGACCAGCAGCAAACCGGCCCGAACCGCCGCAAGGTCTTGGACGACCTGGCCAGCACGACCGTCCGCGCCGATCGCGTCGTAAGCCGCAACCGCGGCTTTGGGGTCCGTCCTCGCAAGCTCGGCGGCTTCGCGCAAACGGGCCAGCACGCGGTACCCGCCGGTGACGTCAGTCGAAAGCTTGGCAAAAGCCGCCGCCGCCTCTTGATGCTTGCCCGCTTCCGCAAGCGTCACCGCTTGCTCAAACGCGGCGCCGGATTGCGCCGCCTGTTTGGTTTGCCACCACTCGTAACCACGCCAGGCGCCAACGCCGACGACGACCAGGATGCAGGCCGCAACGAGATACGCGCCGTAGCGCTCCCACAGCTTTTTGAGCTGTTCGCGGCGGACTTCCTCATCAACTTCCTGGAATATGTCGGTCACGCCATAGCCCTTATGGCTTCACCCCAAAATGGACCGGCCACCGAGAGGTTTTTCCGCCCGGGTCGAAACAGGTTTTGGTCTTCGCGCCGCGCGATAAGATCAATCAAGTCCATTTTGTCACGGAAGCCCTTGACGGAACTAGTGTAATGTTGTGGCGCGAGCAAGGCAAAACACGGCGCCGTGCCGCGGTTCACTTGCGGCCGTCGCTGTCTAGGCCCGCGATGGACCCTTACCGCGCTCCGGCAGCTTGGTGACCGCCGCCTGGCGCATTGGATAGACGTGCTCCGCGCTGGGGAAGGTTCGCGCCCTCACCTCCTCAGCGTAACCTTTGACGGCCTGCTCGATTGAGGGGCCGAGGTCGCCGAACCGCTTAACAAATTTGGGCACGCGCGGCGACAGCCCGAGCATATCTTCGAGCACCAGAATCTGGCCGTCGCAGGCGGCGCTGGCGCCGATCCCGATCGTCGGGATGGGGACTTGGGCGGTGATACGGCGGGCCAGCGGTTCGGCCATCGCTTCCAACACGACCGCAAAGGCGCCGGCATCGGCCACCGCGCGCGCATCCGACT
>JBPYFG010000438.1:0-2741 GCA_051986365.1 Xanthobacteraceae bacterium | reverse complement strand
GCACATAAGCGACATCGTCGAGGTCACGCAAATGCGCCATCACCGTCTCGCCGATTGTTTCGGAGGAAACCTCGTTCTCGCCGATGCTCTCAAGCTCGCGCACGATTTTCGACACCATCTGATCGATGCGCTCCGGGTCGACGGGGCGTTTGCGCAGCGCGATCTCCACCGAGCGTAGGAGCTTGTCACGGTCGAATGGCACGCGACGGCCATTGCGCTTGATCACAGTCAATTCGCGCAATTGCACCCGCTCGAAGGTCGTGAACCGGAAATTGCAGCTCAGACAGACCCGGCGGCGGCGGATGACGGACGAATCCTCAGTCGGCCGCGAATCCTTCACCTGGGTATCGAGGCTTGCACAACTCGGACACCGCATCCCGCGTTACCCCTCGTAGATCGGGAATCGGCTGACCAGACGTTTCACCTGTTCGGCTACCTGCTGCTCGGCTTGGACGTCTTGTTCAAGGCCGCTGCGCGCGAGCGCGTCAAGCACTTCGGCGATCATGTCGCCGATCTGCCGAAATTCGGCGATGCCGAAACCGCGCGTCGTACCGGCCGGCGTGCCAAGCCGCACGCCCGACGTGACTGCGGGCTTTTCCGGATCGAATGGAATGCCGTTCTTGTTGCAGGTGATGCGCGCGCGCCCGAGCGCCGCTTCCGCTACCTTGCCCGTCAAGCGCTTGTTGCGCAGATCGACCAGCATGAGATGGGTATCGGTGCCGCCGGAAACGATATCGAACCCGCAAACTTTCAGCGTTTCGCCAAGCGCTTTGGCGTTCTCGACCACGTTCCTGGCGTAGAGGCGAAACGACGGACGCAGCGCTTCGCCGAAGGCGACCGCTTTGGCTGCGATCACGTGCATCAGCGGCCCGCCCTGCATTCCGGGAAACACCGCCGCATTAAGTTTTTTCGCAAGCTCCTCGTCATTGCTGAGAATGGCACCGCCGCGCGGCCCGCGCAGCGTCTTATGCGTCGTCGTGGTGACAACGTGGGCATGCGGAAGCGGGCTTGGATGCACGCCGCCGGCGACCAAGCCGGCAAAATGTGCCATGTCCACCACGAGATAAGCGCCGACCTCATCGGCAATCTCGCGGAAGCGGCGAAAATCGATGATGCGCGGATAGGCCGAGCCGCCGGCGATGATCACTTTGGGACGATGCTCTTTGGCGAGTCTCTCAACCTCATCCATGTCGATGAGGTAATCGTCCCGGCGCACGCCGTAAGGCACCACTTTGAACCAACGGCCGGAAAGATTGACCGGGGAGCCGTGCGTGAGATGGCCGCCGGCGGCGAGGTTGAGCCCCATAAAGGTGTCGCCGGGCTGCATCAGCGCCATGAACACTTCGGCGTTGGCTGAAGCGCCGGAATGCGGCTGCACATTGGCGAAGCTGCACCCGAACAGCCGGGTCGCGCGCTCGATCGCCAGCCGCTCGGCAACGTCGACGAACTGGCAGCCACCGTAATAGCGCTTGCCCGGCAGACCTTCGGCATATTTGTTGGTGAGTACGGAGCCTTGCGCCTCAAGGACGGCGCGGCTGACGATATTCTCCGATGCGATTAGTTCGATATCGTCACGCTGGCGGCTGAGTTCGAGCCTTATCGCCTCGGCAATTTCCGGATCGCTTTCGCCGAGCGTGGCGGAGAAGAAATCCTCATCGGTCGCCTTGATCTTGTGGCTTGCTGGCATGTTCCGTCTTGCTTGTTTCCGTCGCTACCCGGCCGCGTCCCACGACTAAATTGGTTCAAATCGGCGTGCTTCCGTAGGCTAAGATTCCGGTCCCGGTGATACACCGCGGCGCCTAGCGATACCAGCCGAACCCGCAAGAGCTTGCGATATTTCAGCGGATAACGCCCCTATATTTAGGGAACAAAGGGCTCCGACCGCAACTTGGCGCCGATCAAAGCTTGGTCGTCGCCGGAATAGCGGGCGCACCTAGGCCGTCACGGCCATAAATGTCCTCGCGGAACTGCACTACCCCGTCTGCCCCTGACCAGGCAGTCACATAGACCCAGTGCAAGGGCACCGGCTTGGCGAGATGCGCGGTTTTTTGCTCGCCGGACTTTATCACCCGATCAATATCGGCTGGCGACCAACCTTTAGTTTCCGCAAGCAACCACGCAACCAGCTGCCGGACATTCTGCACCCGCACGCAACCCGACGAATGGAAGCGAAAATCGTCCCCGAACAAGTTCTTCAGCGGCGTGTCGTGCATATAGACGCCGTAGGCGCTGGGGAAATTGATGCGAATGGAACCCAGCGAATTCTCGCTGCCGGGATCCTGCTTGAAGGTGTAGTTGGTCGCATCCTCGGAATACCAGTTGATCTGCGAAGGCTGCAGCTCGCGATGCGCCCCGTCGAGGATGCGAATGTGGTTCTTGGTCAGATAATCGGGCTGGTCCTGCATGCGCGGAATGAGGTCCTTGCGCACGATCGACGCAGGCACCGTCCAATACGGATTGAAATTGATTTCGACGATCTTGCTGTCGATCTCAGGCGACGGCCGGTCGGGCTTGCCGACTACGCCGGTGTGCCGTGACACCGCAACATCATGCTCAATCGCTTCGATCCGCGCGGCCGGAATGTTGCAGACGACGTAGCGCAGACCCAGATTGCCGGTCAGCGTCTTTAGCCGCTCGATATTCACCTTGAGCTGCTCGCGCCGGGTCGCCGCCGGGACGTTCATGGCGTCAAAGGTCGCCTCATGCACGACGCCGTCGATCGTCAGGCCATGACGCGCCTG
>JBPYFG010000437.1:0-6467 GCA_051986365.1 Xanthobacteraceae bacterium | reverse complement strand
CGCGCCGCGTGCCGTATTGATTGAAGTCGCGGGGCCTAACCTGATGATCGCGCAAGTATTCGCCGGCCGGGCTCTGCTCCTTGATCGATCCGGCCGGAGAAATATGGTCGGTCGTGATCGAATCCAGAAATAGCCCAAGAATGCGGCCGTCGACGATGTCCTCGATCGGCTGGCTGCGTTTCTGCATGCCGTCGAAGTAGGGGGGGTTCTGCACATAGGTGGAGCGATCGTCCCATTTGAAGGTCAGTCCGCCCTTGACCGCGATCTTGCGCCATAATGCGTCGCCCTTGAACACGTCCGCATATTTGCGCGTGAACATCTGCTTGCTGATGCACTTGCGCATGACCGACGCAATCTCGCGGCTCGTGGGCCAGATATCGCGCAAATAGACTTTGCGGCCGTTCTTATCGGTGCCGAGCGGCGCCTTGGCGACGTCGATCTGCATCGAGCCGGCGATCGCATAAGCGACGACCAGCGGCGGCGAGGCGAGGTAATTGGCCCGCACGTCGGCATTCACGCGGCCCTCGAAATTGCGATTGCCGGAAAGTACCGCCGCGGCCACCAGATCGTTCTTGTTGACGGCCTCCGAAATCTCTTCGGGCAGTGGGCCTGAATTGCCGATGCAGGTCGTGCAGCCGAAGCCGACCAGATTGAAGCCGAGTGCGTCGAGCGATTTCTGCAGGCCGGACTTCTCGTAATACTCCGCCACGACTTGCGAGCCGGGCGCCAGCGAAGTCTTGACCCACGGCTTGACCGCGAGCCCCTTCTCGACCGCCTTCTGCGCCAAGAGGCCGGCCGCGATCATCACCGATGGATTGGACGTGTTGGTGCAGGAGGTGATGGCGGCGATCACGACATCGCCATGGCCGAGCGTGTGCGTGCGTCCTTCGACGGGAACGCGCTTATCCAATTCGCCAGCTTTGTTGAATTCCTTGTCCATCGCCTGAACGAAGCCGCTTTTGACCTCTTTGAGCGCAATGCGGTCTTGCGGCCGTTTCGGCCCAGCGAGCGACGGCTCGACCGAGGAGAGTTCCAGCTTGAGCACGTCGGTGAATAGCGGATCCGGCGTATTCTTGGTGCGATACATGCCTTGCGCCTTGGCATAGGCGGCAACGAGCGCGATCCGGTCCGCCGGACGGCCGGTATCGCTCAGATAACGCAGTGTGTCGTCATCGATCGGGAAGAAGCCGCTGGTCGCGCCGTATTCCGGCGACATGTTCCCGAGCGTCGCCCGGTCGGCAATGGTCAAGCCGGCAAGCCCAGGACCGAAATATTCGACGAACTTGCCGACCACGCCGCGCTTGCGCAGCATTTGCGTGACGGTGAGGACGAGATCAGTCGCGGTGACGCCCTCTTTGAGCTTGCCATTAAGCCGAACCCCGATCACTTCCGGCAACAGCATCGAATACGGCTGGCCGAGCATCGCCGCCTCTGCCTCGATGCCGCCGACGCCCCAGCCGAGCACCGAGAGCCCGTTGACCATCGTCGTGTGTGAATCCGTACCGACCACAGTATCCGGGAAAGCGAGCTCGCTAGCCGCCGACTTGTCGGGAAATTTGATCGCCGCTTTGGTGCTGCAGACCGTCTGCGCCAGATATTCCAGGTTGACCTGATGGCAGATGCCCGTGCCGGGCGGCACGACGCGGAAATTCTCGAATGACAGCTGCGCCCATTTCAGGAATCGGTAGCGTTCCTGATTTTGTTTGTATTCTTCTTCGACATTGCGCTTGAACGAATCGCGGTGGCCGAAAAAGTTCACCGCCACCGAATGATCGATGACGAGATCGACCGGC
Organism: Xanthobacteraceae bacterium; assembly: GCA_051986365.1. Lineage (GTDB taxonomy): Bacteria > Pseudomonadota > Alphaproteobacteria > Rhizobiales > Xanthobacteraceae > BOG-931. The sequence continues at coordinate 4,674 of JBPYFG010000437.1, read as the reverse complement.
ACCAGCGGATTGATCTTCTTGGAATCGCCGCCGAGATGCTCCATGGCGTCCCGCATGGCGGCGAGATCCACGACCGCGGGAACGCCGGTAAAATCCTGCATCAAAACGCGCGCGGGGTGGAAAGCGATTTCGCGATCCGACGTTCGATCCTTAAGCCATTGCGCGACTGCCTGAATTTCCTCCTTAGTAACCGAGCGGCCATCCTCATTGCGCAACAAATTTTCCAGCAGCACTTTGAGCGAGAACGGCAGCCGCGAAATCCCTTTCAGGCCGTTTTTCTCCGCCGCCGGAAGACTGAAATAGGCATAGGTTTTGGAGCCGACCTTCAGGGGGCGAAGGCATTTGAAGCTATCGACGAAATCCATGATGTTTTCCATTCTGTCGGCTTTAAGCCGACGCAATGCAGAGGTCATCGAGGCCGAGATGGCCCACAATCCCTCCTTATCCGCTGCGGACGGGCGCGGGGTGAAGAGGGGCCAAGCGCGTCAGCGTCAGGACCGCGCCGCGGCCTGGCGTCGCGGCTTATAGGGGCTTTTATCGGCTTGTGCCAGTTCGGCAAAAAATGGTCCCATATGATGACGCGCATGGCACCATCCCCCCGAAATTGCGTGCAAAACCGCTCACAAAACCTGGGCGAAAAGCCTCTTCCGCCCCGCCACGTGGGATTGCACTTGGTCTTGCAGCTGGGACTGCAGCGATGCGCGTGAACGCGGTCGATTTAGCCTGCCGCCGCGGCGGCCGGGACGTCTTTGCCGGTGTCAGTTTTCAGCTGGCCAATGGCGAGGCCTTGGCTGTGACCGGCCGCAATGGCGCCGGGAAGTCGTCGCTGTTGCGGATCATCGGCGGCTTCATCCGCCCGGCCGGCGGCCGGCTTTGGCTCGACGGGGGCAATCCCGAGCTCAGCATCGCCGAACAGGCGCATTATCTCGGCCACCTGGACCCGGTGAAATCATCGCTCTCGGTTGCCGAGAATCTGCGTTTTTGGACCGCCTTTTTTGGCGCCGACGCTCGCAAAGTACAGGACGCGCTCGAATTGGTTGGGCTTGGCGCCATTGCGGCTTTGCCGGCGGCGTATCTGTCGGCCGGCCAGCGGCGGCGCCTTTCGATCGCGCGGCTTCTCGCCGTCAAACGGCCGATCTGGCTGCTCGATGAGCCGTCGAGCACGCTTGATGCCGCAGGGCGGGACCAGCTGACGGACTTCATGCAATCCCATCTTGCCGGCGGCGGGCTTATTGTGGCGGCCACGCATGGCGCGCTTGGACTGAGCGGCACGCAGGAATTGCCGCTCGATCAAAAAATTTCCTTCCCCCTTTCGGGGGACCGTTTGGGTGGGGGGTCGGGAACAAAAGTGGGAGCGGTCACGCCATGACCCCCCTTACCGCGCTTCTCGCGCGCGACATGCGGATCGCCGTGCGCGTCGGAGGCGGCGCGCTGATTGGCGTGCTGTTCTTTGTGGTTGTGGTCACGCTGACGCCATTCGCGGTCGGACCCGATCTCGCGCTGCTCAAGCGCATCGGACCCGCCATTCTCTGGCTCGCGGCGCTGTTGGCGAGCCTGCTCGCGCTCGATCGCTTGTTCGCCAGCGATTACGAGGACGGCTCGCTCGATCTGATCCTCACTGGCCAGGCGCCGTTGGAGCTTGTCATCGCCGCGAAAGGGCTCGCGCACTGGCTCACCACCGCGGTGCCTTTGATAGTGGCCGCGCCGCTAATCGGGCTCCTCCTCGATATCGAGCCGCCGGCGCAAGCCGGCCTGGTGCTCACGCTTCTGGTCGGCACGCCGGCGCTGACCTTTATCGGCATCGTCGGCGCCGCCATTGCGGTGACACTGCGGCGCGGCGGACTGCTGCTGGCGATCATCGTGCTGCCCTTGACCGTGCCGGTCCTAATTTTCGGCGTCGCTGCCGCCAATGCCGCTGTGGCCGGACCGGTGCCGTTCGGAACACCATTTACGGTCTTATGCGCGCTCACTTTGGCCAGTCTTGTCATCGGACCTTTCGCCGCCGCGGCGGCCTTGCGACTGGACATTGAATGAAAGCGCAAAAAGAAAACGCCAAATGAAAGTGCCGAAAGAAAGCACCTTGCCGCCACGGTCGAGCGAAGGCTGCGTTGTTCCGGCGTAACGAAGCGACTACTAAATAGGACATCGTCGATGCGTATTTCCGAACTCGCCAACCCGTCGCGCTTCCTGCGCGCCGCTAATCTCGCCATTCCATGGCTTGGCGGCGCGACGGTCATAGTGTTCGCGTTCGCGATCTATCGCGCCATGCTGGCGCCGGACGACTATCAGCAGGGCGCCACGGTCAAGATCATGTTTCTGCACGTGCCATCGGCTTGGCTTGGCATGCTGTGCTGGGGACTGATGACGATTGCCGCGCTCGGCACGCTGGTTTGGCGCCACCCATTGGCCGACGTTGCTGCCAAGGCCGCGGCGCCAATCGGCGCCGCATTCACGCTGCTCTGTCTTGTTACCGGATCGCTGTGGGGCCGCCCGGAATGGGGCACTTACTGGGTATGGGATGCCCGCCTCACCTCGGAGCTGATCCTGTTTCTTCTTTATCTCGGCGTGATTGCGCTATGGCGCACAGTTGAAGACCCTTCGCGCGCGGCGCGGGCGGTCGCGATCCTGACGCTGGTTGGCGCGATCGATCTGCCGATCATTAAATTCTCGGTCGATTGGTGGAATACGCTGCACCAGGGCGAATCGGTGTTTCGGCTCGGCGGCTCGACCATCGATCCGACGATTCTCATCCCGCTCCTGCTGATGGCAGCGGCGTTTACGCTCTTGTTCGCGACGCTGCTGCTCGCGGCCATGCGCAATGAGATCTTGCGGCGGCGGGTGCGGACGCTCCACTTGCTGCAAGCGAGCGCGGCAGGGTGACCATGCAGGCGACGGCGCATATCGGGTTCATCGTCGCCGCCTATGGCGCCGGCGTCGTGGTGGTTGTGGCGCTGATCGCCTGGGTCATGCTCGATTACCGATCGCAGCGCCGCATTCTTGCGGAACTGGAAACGAAAGGAATCTCGCGACGCACCCGCGAGTCAGCGGATGAGTGAGACCGCAAGTCAAAACAGCAACATGCGTCCGCGCCGGTTCATCGTTCTGGTGCCGCTCATTCTTTTTGTGGGCCTTACGGCTTTATTTCTGGTCCGCCTCAAAGCCGGCGACCCCTCGCTGATCCCTTCGGCTTTGATCGGTCATTCGGTGCCGCAAACCGCGCTGCCGCCGATCGCCGGGCTAAAGCGCGACGGCGCGACGGTTCCTGGCGTCGACCCAGCAAGCTTCGAGGGCGCGGTCACCGTCGTAAATGTCTGGGCATCGTGGTGCGTGCCGTGCCACGACGAGGCGCCGCTGTTGCTGCAGCTGGCGCAAGATCAGCGGCTGCGCGTGATCGGCATCAATTACAAGGACGATGCCGACAATGCGCGACGGTTTCTCGGCCGCTACGGCAATCCATTTGCCGCCGCTGGCGCCGACCAGAACGGCCGCGCCGCGATCGAGTGGGGCGTCTATGGAGTGCCGGAAACCTTCGTCATCGGCCGCGATGCGCGCATCGCCTACAAGCTCGTCGGACCCATCACGCCCGAGAACTTACAATCCGTTCTGTTGCCGCAGATCGAGAAAGCGCTCGCGGCGGGATCATGATGGTCATTCCGCCGGCTCGACGGCATAGCGCTTGAGCAGCGGCACCTGCAGCGCGCCGAAAACGATCGTCAACGGCACTACGCCGAACACCTTGAAGGTTACCCAAGCATCGGTCGAGGCATTGCGCCAAACGATTTCGTTGAGCACGGCAAGCGCAAAAAAGAAGATCGCCCAGCGCAGCGTCAATTTGCGCCAGCCCGCGTCGCTTAAGTGGAACAACGAGTCGAAGACGATGCCGAGCAAAGGCTTGTTGAAGACGAGACCGCCCAGCAGGACAGCGCCAAATAAGCCGTAAATGATGGTCGGCTTGACCTTGATGAAGGTCGCATCGTGCAGGATCAGGGTGAGCCCGCCGAACACCACGACGATAATCGCGGTGACGACTGGCATGATCGGCAGCCGCCGTATCATCGCATACGACACCAATAATGCGGCAATCACCGCGACCATGAAAACCGCGGTGGCGGCGAAAATGCCGTAACGGGAATTGGCGACGAAGAATAGCACCAGCGGCCCGAGATCGAGCGCAAGCTTTACCATGGGATTAAGCTGCGGGCGTTCCGACATCGGCGGCTTATTATGACGAGGGCGGCAGCGCGGCAATGGCGCGGGCGAAATCGCGTGCGGAGAACGGCGCCAGATCATCGACGGCCTCGCCGACGCCGACATAGTGCACCGGCATTTTAAATTTTTCCGCGATGGCAACGAGAATGCCGCCGCGCGCGGTGCCGTCGAGCTTGGTCATGGCCAGTCCGGTGACGCCGACATCTTTCTTGAAGATCTCGACCTGCGACAAAGCATTCTGTCCGACCGTGGCGTCGAGCACGAGAAGCGTGGCATGCGGCGCGCCCTCGTCGACTTTCTTGATGACGCGAACGACTTTCTGCAATTCGCCCATCAATTCGCTGCGGTTTTGCAGACGTCCGGCGGTATCGATCAGAAGCACATCGATGCCACGCTCTCTGGCCTCCGCGACCGCGTCAAAAGCGAGACCGGCGGCGTCGGCGCCAGCCCCGCGCTCCACAAAGG
>JBPYFG010000436.1:0-6696 GCA_051986365.1 Xanthobacteraceae bacterium | reverse complement strand
GGCGATGCACCGACCTAGACGGCGCGAACGACTGCGGCGGCCTTAGTCCCGCATCGGCGCGCCGCAATAGACGCCGAAGATCGTTCACCCCGGTCTCGGTTCGGGATATTGGCTCGGCCTCAACTGGCATTGGCGCGCTGGGGTCATACTGCGCGGCGTCTAGGGCCGGCTCAGAACGCTCGGTGTGGCGACGCGAATCCGCGCGCAGATTAAAGCGCAGCGGACTCCACGCGGATCTGCGTGCAAACCGCACCAAAGCCTCCGACACCAACAACAATGCCAAGACCATCGCGCCAGCCAGACTGATCGATCCGAAGTGTGTTTGCGTGCCGCCGTCCTGCCGCGCCTCGCCGTCTGCGGCGGAAACGTTCGCCAAGGTCGGCAATAATTGGTCTTGCCCATTTTCTGCTACGTGTTCGGCGGCATAACCGTGGCCTTCCGCAGCAAACTGATGCGCGTTCAAATCCACCGATCTCGGCATATCGACCCAGCGGGCCACGAAAGCGGCGGTTGGCTGCTCAGCGCTCGTCTCGCTTCGCTCAGCGCTCGTCTCGCTTCGCGCGTAGCCCGGCTGTGGAACTGCTGGCGGCGTTGGCCAGACCTGGCCGCTAGCGGTGTCATTCTCAATATCTGAGCTGCGTGATACCGCATCTGCACTGCGTGATACCGCATCTGAACTGTGTGGTACCGCATCTGCACTGCGTGACGCCGCATGGCTGAGCGAGCGCACCGGCATGCCTTGTTGATGCAGATACCAGCAATGGCGATTATTGGCGCGGTCGACGCGATAGTACCAATGCAAGCCCGCCGGCGAGGTACCATCGGGCTTGGCCCGGCAGTCATCGCCTTTGGCTTCGCCAAGGCTTGAACGGCCGCATACCAGAATAGCTGCTGTTATCAGGGCAACGCCGATCGATGGGATCTTTGATCGCATTGGTCCCCCCAATTCATGTGTAGTCATGCCCTGACATCGAATCCGACTACGGTAGCCAATCCTCACGCGCAATGGGGCGTGAGTGCGTTGGCATTGTGAAATTCACCAAGGTTGCCCAGCCATGATTTTGCCCAACGTGCGGCTAGGGGGCGGCCACAAATCGAGAAAGCACACGCGGCGCTAGCCCAGGCCAAGAAAAATGTCACCATCGCGGTAAGTGCGGCCCAATGCACGCACTCTAAAGAGCGGCGCATGGATTCGCGGCGTCAATTCCGGTCACGGGCATACGAACTGTTCGCCTGAGCGGCCGAAGCAGAATTTCTTGCCGACATTAACGAGCTGAACGCGTCGGTTGACTCCAGACGTCGGATGCGTGGGATCGCGCAGCTGCTCCTCGCCCATGCCGACCGCTTCGAGCGCGCCCGGATTGACATTGAAGGGGTCGATCAAGGCCTCCCGGATCGCTTCGGCGCGCCGCTGACTCAAACCAACATTGTACTGGCGGCCGCCGACCGAGTCGGTGTGACCGATAACAAGTAAGCCATAGCCGAGCAGAATGGGATTATGCAGTGCATCGGCGATGGCGCCGATTGTCCGGTATGACGACGGCCGGATGACGGCCGAATTGAAGTCAAAGTCGACCTCCACGACGAATTGCGCGAGGTTTTCGAGCTGCGGGAATGCAAGCGGGTGAGGCGGGAGCGCTCCGGGGTAATTGCGGATGTTGTCCACCACGGCCTGGCGCATTTGAGCTCCAGTCAGCGAAAGTTTGGTATTGCTGACACCGGCCAAGCTGGTTGCCATCTGACCCGAGCGCCTGGGCTGACGCGATCGGCAAAGCCGCGCCGGACGATACCGTGATCACCCGCACCATGACGGGACGCCCGGCCCGCAGCATTGCCACCGAATATGTGCGCGCAGCGATGGCGCCGACGGCGCCGCCGCCAGCCCCCTATCCGGTGCAACGCGGCCTCACCCAGCCCATGCGCGACGCGGCCGCCAAAGCGAATGATTTTGCCCGGATGCAAGCCTGGGCCGGCCAGTCGGCACGATTGGCGCGGGCCGAACCTGCCAGCGAAGTCGTTCAACGCTTGTGGCAAGAGACGCAAGCGTTATTGGGCTCGTTGTTATTTCGTCGATCGACCCTCTGCGGAGCCGGACGGGAATCATGCTTGGGTCGAAGGGCCGAAGCGGCGTTCATAGGCGCGGATGTAGGCTTGCGGCGAAGGTTTCAGGTGGCTGCGCGTAAGCGCGATCAGATCGTCGCGGCGCGCGCCGCGCAGAGCCTTGACCATTTCGAGATGATCGCGTCGTGCCCGGTCGAGCGCCTCGGGAAAAGCATTCGCATAGAAGCGGATTCCGTACACTTTCTGCTCAAGCTGTCTGATCGTCTCGATCAAGCACGGATTGCCGCACAAACCAAATAAAGCCTGATGAAAATATAAATTGGTATAAAATACCGTGAGCATGTCTTCGTTGTCGATTGCCGCACTGTGTTGCCGCTGTAGCTGGTCCAGCTTAGCAAGTTCGGTTTCGTCAACCGGAAATGGCAGAATGCGCGCGGCCATGACTTCCAGTTCCTCACGCACCGCATAAATGTCCGTGACTTCCCTTGGCGTGAGATCGCGCACAATTGCGCCACGGTTGGGAATGCGCTGTATGATGCCCTTCTTTTCAAGCTCAAAAAGCGCAAGCCGGACATCGGCACGGTGGGTGTTGAAGCGATCGCACAAATCCTGTTCGACCAGGCGTTCGCGCGGATGGCGACGCCCGAGGACAATGTCCTCCTCGAGCCGCGTGGCGATTTTATCCGCCATCGCGCGCTCCTGCCGATGTGATTCGGTAAGCGACGGGGCCGGTGGACGGCTGGAACGGTGCCGTTGCTCCAGCGCTGACGTTCGTCGTTTTGGCGCGCGCCTGGCCATGGGAGAACTGACGGTCTTCTTGACCCCGCCGCTGTCTGCGGGTGCCCCAGATTGTCGTTTACAATATTGTATACAATGCTGTATCCCTTAGCAAGTCACGATCGCGGGTCGTTCGCGGGTCGCACGAAATGCTAAAACGCCAGAACGCCAACAATGCCGGCGCTTCAATCGAGAGGGCGCCGATTTCGGGGAGGTTCAGATGCAACGGTCCGAAAATAAGCTTGATACGAAGCGGCTTGGCCGCAGGGATTTTCTCGTCAAATCCTCCGGCGCGCTCGCGGCAACCGCGGTCGCCGCCTTCAACATTCGCACTGCAGCGGCGGCGGACACGGTCAATATCGGCGGACTTTACCCGGTCACCGGCAGTTTTGCGCAAATTGGCCAAGGCTGCGTCAATGCTGCGAAATTAGCGGTGCAGATGGTCAATGATGCCGGCGGCATCAAATCTTTGGGCGGCGCCAAACTCAATCTAATCGTTTCGGATGTTCAGAGCGATCCGACGGTGACGCGCACCGAGACCGACCGTCTGATCTCGAGCTACAAGCCGGCTGCGATTCACGGCGCTTTCGCCAGCGCACTGACACTAATCGCGAGCGAAGTCGCCGAGCGCGCCAAGGTGCCGCTATTGACCGGCTCAAGCTCGGATCAGCTCAACAAGGATCGCCATTTCACCTTCACGCCGTTCTCTCGCGCCTCCCAGTTCGCCTTGGCGCAGCTGCAGATGTCCAAGCTGGTGAGCGATCAGCCGAAGGTCGCCGTCATCTTCGAGAACACCGCCTTCGGGACGTCCACTTCGAACGGCCTGCGCGAGCAGGCGCCGGCCCAAGGCGTGGAAATCGTGATGTTCGAGCCTTACTCGGCGGGCTTGAGCGATGCCAGTCCGCTGATCAACAAGGTCAAGGCGTCGGGCGCGAACATGCTGTTCCCGGTCTCCTACCTCAACGATCTCATTTTGATCATTCGCGCCATCAGGCAGGTCGATCTGAAGATTGCCATCAATGGCGGCTCTGGCGGTTTCGTCATTCCGGATTTTTACCGCAACGTCGGCAACGCCGCCGAGGGCCTGCTCGGCGTCGCGCACTGGAATCACGACATCAGCGACAATGCACAAAAGGTCAATGCCGCCTATCAGAAACAGTTTGGCGAGTTCTTGTTCGAATATGCCGGCGGTCTTGTCGCCCAAACGTTTATGATTGCCGATGCGCTGGAGCGCGCCGCGTCGACCGATCCGCAAAAGGTGCGTGAGGCGCTCGCTACGCTCGACGTCTCAGACGGCTTCGCCGCCATGGCCCCCGGCGGCAAGGTGAAGTTCGGTCCCGACGGCAAGAACATTTACGCCCACCCGGTCGGTGTGCAGTGGCAGCACGGTGATCTGGCGACCGTCTTTCCCAAGGAAGAAGCCCGCGCTCAGCTGATCAAAGCATAATACCGGCGGCGGCGCCGATGCTGGCGACACTCGCACAGGCGGTGATCAACGGCCTGCTCATTGGCGGCATTTATGCGCTTGTGAGCATCGGCGTCACGCTTATTTTCGGCGTGGTCAAGATCGTCAATTTCGCGCAAGGCGAATTTGTGATGATCGGCATGTATATCAGCTTCTTCCTCGCCAGCAGTTTCGGCATCGATCCGCTGCTGTCGCTGCTGATTTCAATGCCAACGTTGTTTTTCATCGGCGTTGTGGTGCAGCACTTTCTGATCCGCCGCGTTTTGGCGCTTGGCGACATGCCGCAAATCTTTTTGACTTTTGCGCTGTCGCTGTTGTTGATGAACGTCGCGCTGTTGCTGTTCACCGCTAACTACAGGACGGTGGAGACCGCCTATAGCGAGCTGTCCTTTCATATCGGCCCGCTTTATTTCGCGGTGGCAAAGCTCATCGCTTTCGCCATTGCCATGTTGCTCAGTGCTGTCCTCTATCTGTTTCTGCAAGGCACCGACATCGGCAAAGCGATGCGGGCTGCGGCGCAAAATCGGGAAGTGGCGATGCTGATGGGAATCAATCCCGATCGTGTGTTTTGCGTCGCGGTCGGGGTGGCATTGGCATTGGCCGGCGCCGCCGGCTCCCTTCTGATGCCGTTTTATCCGGCCTATCCGCTGGTCGGCCAGGTGTTCGTGCTGATGGCGTTTGTCGCCGTGGTCTTAGGCACGCTGGGCAACGTCACTGGCGCGCTGATTGCAAGCCTGATGATGGGGGTCGCTGAGTCGCTGGGCGTGCAATTCGTCGGCGCCGATTCGGGTCTGATTGTGGTCTTCGTCATGCTGCTGCTGACGCTGGCGCTGCGGCCAAACGGGTTATTTGGGGGCTGGGCGCGGTGAGTTCGGCATTGCTTACGCGATCCTGGTTTTGGGTTGCCGCGCTCGCGGCCGCCGCGCTCTTGCTGCCGATTGTGGTCGCCGATCCCTTCGCGCTCGACATATTCATCAGGGTGTTGCTGTTCGCCTTTATTGGCGTCGCCTGGAACCTGATGGGCGGCTACGCCAAGCAGCTATCGCTGGGCCATGCGGCCTTTTTCGGCTTGGGCGCCTACACCTCGACGATCCTGCTTATCCGGTTTGGCATCTCGCCCTGGATCGGCATTCTTGCCGGTGGCGTCGTGGCGACGCTGGCAAGCCTGCCGATCGGAGCGCTGTGCTTCCGGCTGCGCGGCCCCTATTTCGCGATCGCCACCATCGCGACGGCGCAAGTCTTGATGCTGCTGTTTCTCAAATTCCGCGATTTCGCCTGGGGCGCGGAAGGGACGACCTTGCCGAATCTCGGCGACGCGCCCCTGATGATGCAGTTCGAGTCCAGAGCCGCCTATTACTATATCGCCCTCGCTCTATTGGCGCTTGGGCTCGCTATCACCTATCGCATCGAACGCTCCTGGATGGGCTTTTATCTGGTCGCCGTCGGCGAAGATGAGGATGCGGCCGAAGCGGTCGGCGTCGATACGACGAAGATCAAGCGCCGTATCTACATGATCAGCGCATTCTTAACCGCGCTCGGTGGCACGTTCTATGTCGAATACATCTACTTCATCGATCCGAATACCGCGTTCAGCTTCAACGTTTCGGTCGAGGCAGCGCTGGTATCGATCGTGGGTGGCATCGGCACATTGTGGGGCCCGGTCGTCGGAACTGTTTTGCTCGAGGCAACTTCCGCGCTCCTGCAAAGCTGGTTCGGCAGCGGACATGGCGGCGTACAGCTGACCGTTTACAGCCTGATTTTGATTGCCGTCATCCTGTGGCGGCCGAGCGGATTGATTGGGCTTTTCACCGATTTGTACCAGCGCTTCACCTATGCCGGCGCGGCGCGAGCAAAAGAAGTGCCGCTCGATGGCTGAGGCGCTTGTTATTCGCAATATCAGCAAGCGGTTTGGCGGGCTGCGCGCGGTCCAGGATCTCAGCTTTTCCGTGCGTGACGGCGAGACCGTCGCGCTGATCGGACCCAACGGCGCCGGCAAGACGACGAGCTTTAATCTGATCACCGGCTATTATCGGCCAGACACCGGCTCCATTTTTGCGTTCGGCCGCGAACTGGTGGGACTGCGGCCACACGAAATCTGCGGTCACGGCCTGGCTCGCACGTTTCAAGTCGCGCGGCCATTCGGGAAAATGACGGTGCTGGCGAACGTGATGACCGGCGCCTTTCTGCGCAACAAGCACGTGGACATTGCGCGCTCGCGCGCTCGCGCCGCGATCGAGTTCGTCGGGCTTTCGGCGAAGGAACATACCCCGGCGCGCGAACTCACAACGATAGACCAGCGGCGGCTGGAAATGGCTCGCGCGCTCGCAACCGAACCGCGGCTCCTGCTGCTTGACGAGGTGATGGCCGGATTGAACCACGCGGAGATCGATCAG
>JBPYFG010000435.1:0-4537 GCA_051986365.1 Xanthobacteraceae bacterium | reverse complement strand
CCGCTTGTAACGCCATTCACGATGGCTCGTCGCGACTGTGCCGGTGGCTGTTGCAATGCGCGGATCGGACCGGCAGCGAGCAGCTATTGCTGACGCAGGAATTCCTGTCTGAAATGCTCGGTGTGCGGCGCACAACCGTAACGTTACTCGCCCAAGAGCTGCAGAAGCGCGGCATCCTGCGCTATAGCCGCGGCCGGATCACCATCCTCGATCGTCCGGCGCTGCAAGCAAGCGCCTGCGAGTGCTACGAGGCGGTCAAGCACCAAAACCTTTCGCAGCGGATCGGCATCAAGCTCTAGCGACGAGCCCGGTCCTGTGGCGGTGGGGTTTGTTAGTCGCGCCGATTTACTTTGCTCGAACAAGCGAATGGACCGCTGAACGGATCAGCCGGAATGCTGTTTGAGCTTGTGCTCGATGCTGTCGGTGGTGGAGCGCACACTGGACTGGAAGTTGTGCCAGTCCTCGCTGACCACATCCCAATTGACCATTGGCGCTTTTCCGCCGGCCGCGCTTGCTGCGAGGCCATTGCCGGCGCGCCCGGTCGTGGCATCGTATTCGTAGACGCCCAGGATGGTCACAGCTACTCCGAGAATAAAACCAAGTAGCACTGGCATGGCGAACCTCCATCGCACCCCATAGCCGCCGCAATGCGCACCATGGAACGCGCTGGAGCGGCGATCGTTCCCGGTGGGCGCAGCGCCAGTAGAGCCGGCCGCCAAAAACGGCGATCAAAAATGCCGATCAAAAACCCTGGGCCACCAAATATTTGCGATGAAATCCTCAGCTAGCGCGAACTTTTGCGGTCGGCTCTGCGTTACTGGCCAGCGAAGAGTGCAAAAGAAGCCCAAGCAGAGGAGTGTCATGGCTCAAGCCCGTTCCGCCAGCTCCGATTTCAATCAGGCGTTCGGCGAAGCAAAAAAACAGGCGAGTAGTCTTGCCGGCGAGGCGTCGCATGCCGCCCAGGATGTCTACGAGCACGCGCGCGATAAAGCCGCCGATCTCGCCGATAGCGCCAATGACGCGGCGCGGCAGACTGCCGGCTCGCTGGAGCGCGCGGTTCGCACGACCATCGAAACGCAGCCCTATACCGCGGTAGCCATCGCGCTTGGGCTCGGTTGGCTCCTTGGTCGCACGCATCGTCCGTTCTGAGACGTCATGCCGAAAAAGATTCCCGAAGAAGAACGGGAAACCGAAGATCAGATAGCGCGGCGAGAGCTTGGTCCGCGCGGCGAGCCCGGCAAGCCCGATCCCGCCAAGATGACGCCACAGCGCGAGAAAAAGCTGCCTAAACGCGGCGACTTTGACGGGCACTCGGCTTAAGTGGCTCCTTCGGATCGCAGCTTTACGAGACTGGCCGCGCGAGCTCCGCGGTGAGCGTCGCGTAAAGCGGGTTGTCACGGGTATAGACATAGTCAAGACCCGCGACAGAAATCGCTTCGGCGCCGTGTTCACGCAAAAAATTTGCCAACCCCTGCACATACTCCGGCGGGCAGTGCAGCGTCAGCATCCCCGACGACGTCGGACCGCCGAACGGCGTTGCCACACCGAATTTTTCACGAGCTGCGATGAGTAGCTTGTCATTCAGTCCGGCGAACCGGGTCCGCACTTCGGCGAAGGTCTCGGCCCGCTTTTGCGCGGCGATGCGGTCGAGCAAGAGACGCGCAGCCTCGCGATGCGTTTGTTGCCACGACGCCGCGCGAGCGGCGACGAGGTTTGCCTGCGAGCGCAAGATCACGCCGTCTTCGATGGTCTTTAATCCGTTGGCGGCGAGCGTTGCTCCAGTGGTGGTGATATCGACGATCATTTCGGCGGTGCCCGCCGCGGGGGCGCCTTCGGTCGCGCCGGAGCTTTCCACGATCCGGTAGTCGACGATCCCGTGCGCGGCAAAGAAGTCGCGCGTGAGGTTGGCGTATTTGGTGGCGAGCCGCATCTTGCGCTCGTGCTTAAGCCGGAATGCGGTCGCCACGTCGTCGAGGTCGGCCATGGTGCGCACGTCGATCCAGGCTTGCGGCACCGCGACCACCACATTGGCGAAACCAAATCCCAGCCCCGCGATCAGGATCACGCGTTCGTCCGATTGCGGAATCATCTCGCGCACCAGATCCTCGCCGGTGATGCCAAGATGCGCGGCGCCCTGGCTGAGCTGCTGGGTGATTTCCGCTGCCGACAGATACGCAATCTCGACGCCGTCGAATCCAGCAATGGCGCCGCGATAGTCGCGGGCGCCGCGCGGCTTGACGAGCACTAACCCGGCGCGGGCAAAAAAGCTTTCCGCGTTTTGCTGCAGCCGGCCTTTCGACGGTACGGCGAGAATGAGCGGCCCGTTCACGACGCGCCTCCCGCCGCGGTCAGTTCTTCGATAGCGGCGGCGAAACCGACTGCCGGGATCGCCCCGCGCGCGCCGAGCCGCTCCAAAAGCCCGTCATAGCGGCCGCCAGCCACCAGCGAACTGCCGTCGCCCACGCGGTGCAGTTCGAACACGAAGCCGGTGTAATAGTCGAAGCCGCGGCCGAAAGCGGTCGCGAATTTGATGGCGCGCACCTCGACGCCGCGAGCGGCGAGGAATCCGGTCCGCGTCTCGAACAGATCGAGCGCTGGGCCGAGCGAGATTTTTGCATCGGCGGACAGCCCCCGCAGTTCGGCCGCGGCATCGTCCGGATCCCCGGCAATCGAGAGGAAGCGCTCGATCAACGCGCGCGTCTCGCGCGGCAGCCGGGTTGGCGCGTTCAGTGTCGCTTGTTCGAGAAAGCGATCGGCGATTTCGGCGACGGTGCGCCCGCCGACCGTGGCAATCCCGGCGATCGAGAGCAGATCGGTAACGAGGTGATGCGCAGCTTTGGGGTCTGAACCGGCCAGTGCGGCAAGCACGCCCTGATATTCCGGCTGCTTATCGCCGGCTGCGAGCGTGAGTTGATTGAGATCGTGTTTGAGCGAGGATTTGCGGTTGAAATCCTTGATCAGCCGTCGTTTCCAGGCCGGCGCCAGATCGAGCGAGGCAATAAAGGCCGAGAACAATCCGACATCGCCGATGCGAATCTCGGGCGCTGCGATGCCGAATTGCGCGGTTGCTTCCAGCCCAAGCGCGAGCATTTCGGCGTCGGCGGCAGCCTTGTCCTGGCGCCCGAAGGATTCGATCCCGACCTGCACAAATTCCGCTGACGCGCCGGAACGGTGGCGAAAGACGGGGCCGAGATAGCAAAAGCCCGCCGGCTTGCCCGCCGCGGCCGATTGCAGATAGGCGCGCGACACCGGAATGGTGAGATCCGGGCGCAGGCACATTTCGCGTCCCTGCGGATCGCTGGTCAGAAACATGCGCCGGCGAATGTCTTCGCCGGATAAATCGAGGAATGGCTCGGCCGGCTGCAGCAGCGGCGGATCGATCCGCCGATAGCCGGCACGCAAATAGGCGCCGACGAGCGCCTGGGCCCGTGGGTCCGATCCTTGCTGCGCCGTGCTGAACCTGTCGCTCATTGCGCCATCATCGTCCACATTCACAATCGGCCAAGCGGTTGTCATCGGCCCGCCGCCAGCGCCTTACTGCCCGGCGCCAGCGGAGAGGAAAAATCGCGTCCGCTCGCTCTGCCGCTGGGTCCTAAAGGAGCTGCCGATCCGCCAAGTTCGCGACCAAGTTCGCCCGCCGGTGCGGCGCCTTAGCACGACATCCGTCGACTTTCGATGAACAACGCCGCGCGCCGTTAACGATCGCCGTCAGGTTCGCCAATGAGGGACGCGTTGCCGTTCGCAATGTAACATTATAACATTACACGGTTTTTTGGGCCGCTACAGGCTTTTAGGCGGCCTTTGCCCCGCCGTCAGTGTCTGCGGCGATCAGGGAGGAATGCGATTGCCGACCCGGCGCCATGTCGTTTCCTTGACTGCCGCCGCGGCCGCTGTCGCTGCGGCGGCACGCCTTGTCCCGGGGCGGGGGCAGAGCAAGACGCAAGATCGTCCACGCGCCGTCGCCACGTTTTCGATCCTCGGCGATTTTGTCAGAAACATCGGGGGCGAGCGGGTCGAACTCGCGACTCTGGTCGGCCCCAATGGCGATGTGCATGTCTACGCGCCGACGCCTGGCGATGTGAAGACGATCGCCGCCGCCAACATCGTATTCGTCAACGGATTAGGCCTTGAAGGCTGGATCGACCGGCTGATCGTCGCGTCAGCCACCCGCGCGCCGGTCGTGGTGGCAAGCCGGGGCATCACGCCGCGCAGCGGCTCGCGCCCACAAGATCATGCCGCGAGCGACCCACACGCCTGGCAATCGGTCGCCAATGCCAAACTTTATGTCGGCAACATCCGGGATGGGTTGCTCGCTGTCGATGCCACCGAGAAAAAAATCTTCGAGACCAATGCGACAGCCTATCTGGCCAAGCTCGACGCGCTCGACGGCGAGATCAAAGCCGCGATCGCGACGATTCCTGCTGCGCGCCGCAAAGTGATCACGGCCCACACCGCGTTCGCTTATTTCGGCGACGCTTACGGCATCGAATTCATTGCGCCGGAAGGGCTGTCGACCGACGCCGAACCATCCGCCCGC
>JBPYFG010000434.1:0-3568 GCA_051986365.1 Xanthobacteraceae bacterium | reverse complement strand
GATCGGCCAATCCCGCGACGATATTCGTGCTGAGCTTGTCGATGATGGCTGCTGGCGTGCCTGTGGGCGCACCGATTCCGTTCCAGGCCGAAGCTTCGAAGCCCGGCAGCGTTTCGGCGATGGGTGGAACCTCCGGCAGCACGTCGGTCCGTTTGGCGACGGTCACCGCCAGCGGCCGCACCTTGCCGGCCCGGATGAAACCGATCGCCGTCGACACCGTGATAATGAAGGCTTGAACTTGTCCGGAGAACAGATCAGGCCATACGGCCGCTGGACCGCGATAGGCGATGTGAACGAGATCGACGCCGGCCATTAACCTCAGCAGCTCAATACCGACATGCATCGGCGTGCCAATGCCGGGCGAGGCTATGTTGACCTTCCCCGGATTGGCTTTGGCGTAGGCGATGAATTCGCTAAGGGTCGTGGCCGGAAACGATGAGTTGACCATCAGCACCATCGGCAGCCGGACGACGCCCGCGACCGCCGCGATATCGCGGATGAAATCGAAATCGAGCTTGTCGTAGAGCGTAACGTTGATTGCGTTTGTGGTGACGATCGTCAGCAGTGTGTAGCCATCGGGCGCGGCGCCCACCACCGCTTGGGTGGCAATATTGCCGCCGGCACCGGTACGGCTTTCCACCACAAAGGGCTGGTTCAGGTGCTCCGACAGCCATTGCCCGATCAGGCGCGCGACCAAATTAGGCGTGCTGCCGCCGCCCAAGCCTTCAATGATGCGCACCGGCCGGGTCGGATAATCGTCGGCGTAAGCGATGCGCCGAGTCGGCGCCGTGAGCGCGGCGGCGCCCGCCAGGCGCAGCAATTGTCGACGTTGCAGCGGCATTTCCCTCCCGCGGTTTGCGCTCCGCCTGCGGTTGCAGATGGTCGCGACCGATACGCTTTAGCCTAGCGTGTCAAGATTGATGCGAAAAGCGCCGCACGCTGCGGAACGGCTTTGCCGCTTACGCTCTCTTTCTGGGGACCCTTTTGCCTTTCTTGCGCGCCTTCGACAGTCCAATGGCGATGGCTTGCTTGCGGCTTTTGACCTCGCCAGCCCTGCCGCCCCGGCCGCTTCGCGCGCTGCCGCGTTTGTAGCGATGCATCTCGCGCCGTACTTCGTCACCGGCGCCCCGGGAATATCTGCGCTTCCTTCGCTTGGCCATCGTTCGTTACTCCAGGATGTTGCACTCGCAATGACAACCCGTGCATCTGCAATAGGTTGCGTCAAACCAAAAGCGCAGCCGTGTACTTCCGGTGAACCCGAATACTGACGTCAGTTGTAATTCGGTTCGGCGTCGAGCCGCGCCACCCAGCCTTCCAGCCCGGGTTTAGCCGCCGGATAGCGCTGCAGCACCAAGGGATCGTGGCCCGGCACGACGTGCCGCGGCGATGTCGCAAGGCGCTTTAAGGTGTTATAGCCCTCCACCACCTCTTCGACATTGTAGGTGATCGGAAACACACGCCCACCGTCGATATGGGCATAGAGATGCGTGGCATCGGCCGCCAGCACCACATAGCCGCGGCGCGTCTTCACCCGCACGCATTGCAGTCCTTTGGAATGGCCGCCGATGTGATGCACGGTGACGCCAGGGGTAATTTCACTGGTGCCGTCGTGAAAGCTGGCGCGACCTGAAAAAACCTTGCGAACCATGGCGACCACGTCTTCGACCTCGAACGGCACCCGCAACGCTTGATGGCACATGCAGCGGCCGGTGGCGTAAGCCATCTCGCGATCCTGCAAATGATAGCGCGCTTGCGGAAACAGATCGTAATTGCCGCAATGATCGTAATGCATGTGGCTGATGATGACGGTTTTTACCGAGTCCGCGGCGATGCCGAGCGCTCCGAGTCCGTCGCGCACCGGCTTGATCATTTCGCGCTGGCGTTTTTTGCCCATGGTTTCGTCAAAGCCGGTGTCGATGACGATCGCACCGGATGGCCCGACGATGGCCCAGACGAAGAAATCGAGCGGCTGCAGGATATCGTGCGGGTCGCCGTCGATGAAATTGGCGGGCGAACGGCGCGAATGATGACCGTAGCGGATGGCGTAAACTTCGTGAGTGTCGTCGGGCATAAGGTCCCCCTTAAAGAGGAATCATGCTAGCGCTATTCGCGGTCAAACCAAACTCGGTTCGTCACTGCGTGGAGCTCCGAAGCAGCCGAGAAGCAATCCAGAAAAAATTCGGTGCCCAAAACTGGATTGCTTCGCAGAGCACCGGGCCGGCCACTTCGGGGGCCGTACCGGTTAGCTCGCAATGACCAAACGACTAGCCGTGACTAATATTAGTATTGGCGCAGCACCTCACTCTCAAAACAAAACCCCGGCGCAATTGCCGGGGTTTTTTACGCAGACGCCACGATTACTAAACGCAGACGCTACACACGCAACTAAAAAACGTCGGCGCTCGCTCGCGATTACAGTTGGCCGTATTTGCGGAGCACAGCGCGGCACTCATTGCCGACGCGCCAACTATGAGCAGCCAGCGTCGCCCCGCAGCGCAACAGATTGGTCCAAGTCATGCCGCCCGTACGATCACACATCCGTGCCGCGGCCGGCTTGCAGGGTGCTAGCTCAGCAAGATCGATCGCCTTCGCGGCAGAGCTGGTCAGCGCGACCAACGGCCCGATCAACAGGCATGCGAATACCACTGACTTCATCCTCAATCGTCCCTCGCCGTTTTTGGGAAGGGCTCTGCATAACCGTTTTGTGACTGGAATACCAGTAATTTTGTGCGACGCACAAAGCGGAGTTAATGGATTGAATGTACGAAGAAATTAGCTAAACGTCCGTATGAATCTTGGTAGCCTTGCCGCGCTTGTGCCGCAATTGGCAGAGTTCTAAAACTGCAGACCCTTACCCTGAGCTGCGAGCCAACGGGGCCGGACCCGTTGGCGGCCACCTCAGGATGACGGCTTACTTTTACCGGCACGCCCCTTGAGCCCGCGCGTCGCCCAGCGCGGCATTTGCCGCGAGCCAATCCGGCAAGCCGACAGCGATCTTGGCCCAGCCGGCGCCCCACGGCGTGCCGGCGCTGTCCCACCAGATCCGGCACCAGCCGTCCTCGAAACGCACCAGCGCATAATCGGCACGCGCCGAGGATGCCATGAAACCGATCGTCAGGATGCCAACAACGAAGATCAATCGCTTCATCGCTATTTCCCTTATTTTGCCCTCTCCCCTTGCCGGAGAGGGTGGCGAGTTGCGAGCCTGCGCGAGCAACCAGCCCGGTGAGGGGATATTTTCAAACGCGCTGCGCGCGAACCCCTTACCTGTCCTCACTTCGTTCGGGCACCCCTCCCGCAGGGGGAGAGGGTATCGTCGCCGCGGCTTGCGCTAGGCCGCGGCCGCCAGATTGCCGAAGCGTTTGAGATTTTCTTCCTGCTTCTCATTGCGCGGCGGCAGCTTGAACAACCGCGCCGCGGTGCCGCCGAGAATATTGTGCTTGGCCTTTTCCGACAGGAACGGCAGGTCCCAGATCGTCGACGGCAGGTCGAAATCCCAGTGCGGATAATCCGACGAATAAAGGAGCTGCGTCTCCGCATTCATCATGCGGAAGGTGCACTCCATCGC
>JBPYFG010000433.1:0-9699 GCA_051986365.1 Xanthobacteraceae bacterium | reverse complement strand
TGCGCGTTATCTGCTGGCGCTCGCGCCAGCAGGTCGAGATTTTAGTCGATGACGACGGTCCTGGCGTGCGGCCCGACGTGCGCGAGAAGATTTTCGAGCGGTTCTACACCGATCGGCCACATCAGGGATTCGGCCAGAATTCAGGTCTCGGACTGTCGATCTCTAAACAGATCGTGGAGGCCCACGGTGGTTCGATCGCTGTCGAGAACCGCACCGGTCCCGTAGGCGCGGATGGCGAACCACGGGTGCTTGGCGCGCGCTTTATCGTCCGGCTCCCGGCGCTGTAATGGCAATAGGCAGCGGCGCGACCGTGCACGCTTCCGCGGTGCTCGTCGGTGCGCGCGGGGTCTTGATCCGCGGGCCCTCTGGGGCCGGCAAATCGCGGCTGGCATGGGAGCTGATCGAGGCCGCCCGGGGTGGTGCCGTCGCTTTCGCGCGACTAGTCGGCGACGATCGCGTCCATCTTCAGGCCGCCGGTGGCCGCCTTTTGGTACGCCCAGCCGAGGCGCTCGCCGGCCTGATCGAATTGCGCGGCGTCGGCATTCTGCGGCGCGATCATGAAGCCTGCGCGGTTGTCGGCCTGGTGGTCGATCTCGCCGCTGCGGACGCCGGGCGCCTGCCCGAACGGGACCAAAGCGTTGTAGAAGGCCTATCGATCCCGCGTCTCGCCGTCGCACCGGCGGTCGCGGCCTTGCCGCTGGTTCTGGCCATGGTCACTTCATGCGGTGCCGCCAATGTGTCAAAGGCGACTTAGGAGCGACTTAGAGCGTTTGGGGGCGGCACCGGATTGGCAATTGATTAACCATAATGTTCCAAGAGTCCGGGCGGCGCTCATCCTCGACGCGCGAGGGATTCTGGCCGCTTTGGCCGGATGCCGTGCCGGCAGAACCCACTCGTTACCGCGATGCAACATCCCCCGCAGCTTGCCCGGAATGCCTCTTGCGCCGGGGCTTTAGATGGTCATGATGAGCACCCTTTCGTGCGGCGCAACCGGGGCGCGCCCGCCGGGGGTTCCATGATTGGTCTTGTGCTGGTCACCCACGGGCGGCTTGCTGTCGAGTTCCGCGCGGCGTTGGAGCACGTCGTTGGCCCTCAGGACCAAATCGAAGCCATAACCATAGGGCCGGACGACGATGTCGAGGAGCGCCGTAAGGAAATCATTGAGGCGGTGCGGCGGGTCGATAGCGGCGACGGTGTCGCCATCCTGACGGATATGTTCGGCGGCACCCCCTCGAACTTGGCCATTTCGGTCATGAGCCGGCCCAAGGTCGAGGTGCTGGCCGGGATCAACCTTCCAATGCTGGTGAAGCTCGCCAAGGTCCGCGACGAGTGTCCGCTCGCGGAAGCGGTCGCTGCTGCGCAGGAAGCCGGACGTAAATACGTGACCATCGCCAGCCGAGTGCTGACCGGCAAATGAACGCCACCGGGCAAAGCAGCGCCCGCATGCCCGACGCGCAAGCCGCCGCGGATGCCGTGGTTCGCGCTCTCGTCATCTGCAACAAAAAAGGCCTGCACGCCCGCGCCTCCGCCAAATTCGTACAGACCGTGGAAAAATTCGATGCCGATGTGCGGGTGACGCGCGGGCACGAAACCGTCGGCGGCACCTCGATCATGGGGCTGATGATGCTCGCCGCGGCGCCCGGAACTTCGATCACGATTAGCGCCACCGGACCGCAAGCCGCTGCCGCCGTCGACGCCTTGGAGGCGCTGATCACCTCGCGCTTCGGCGAAGCTGATTGATCGCAATTTTTCAGAGCATGACCTTAATCGACCTGGCGTCGCCCGCCAAAGCATCAACGAAGAGGACAGGTCGCTGGCGGCGTTTCGCGCGGGCGGGAAACCGGTATCCCCTTCTCGCGATCGTGTTTGTTTCCTGCGCATGATCTTAACCGAAAACCGGTATCCACTTTTCGGGATCATGCTCTAGGATCGGCTGCGCATGGCGAAAAGCAAAGTCAGCACCAAGGCCAAAACCAGCGCGTCGAGAGCAAATAGCCGCCGCAACAGGAGAAAGCCGATGAGCCCTGAACCGACCACGAAAGGCAGCGCCTCCAATCCTGCCCCGGCCGTCTCGGCCGGTTCGCCTGAACGCGCGGCAGCGACCGTCCGCTATGTCGACCGCGCCGATATGGTCGAGACTTTTGCCGATTCCGTTACCGGTTTGATCTTCGACGGTCAGACCTTGCGTATCGAGTTTGGCGTTACCCGTTTCGATGACGTCAAACCCAATGCGCCGATCAACGGCCGCCGCTATCCGGCCTGCCGCTTGGTGTTGCCGCCGGTTGCCGCCGTCGATCTCATCAATCGCATGCAACAGATCGCGGCGGCGCTGACGCAAGCCGGCGTGGTGAAAGCAGCGCAGCGGCCGGCAGCGCCGCCAAAGGCCGGCTGATCGATTTCGAATGTTCAACCTTTAGTGGACGCCTTGCCCGCGGCCGCGCGTGCCGCTTTCAGGTCGGCAACGAAGTCGCGATAGGCGGCGTGTTTGTCGTTCTCGTTCTCGATGCGCAATAGCGCGGACGGATGGATGGTGACGACAAGCTTGGTACCATCCGCGAGCTCGACCGGCGTGCGGCGCATTTTGGCGATGGTCACGGTTTTGCCGGTGAGGCTGCGCGCGGCGGTGACGCCGAGCGCGATGATGGTCGATGGCTTGACCAGGTCGCGCTCGCGTTCGAGCCAGATCTTGCAGCGCTCGATCTCGTAATTGTTGGGGCGCTTGTGCAATCGCCGTTTGCTGCGCATCTCGTGCTTGAAATGCTTGACCGCGTTGGTGACGAAAGTGTGCTCCCGCGCGATGCCGGCGTCTTTGAGCGCGGCGTCGAGAATGCGGCCGGCCGGCCCGACGAATGGCTTTCCGGCCAAGTCCTCCTTGTCACCGGGTTGTTCGCCGACCAGCATGAAATCAGCCGTTTTCGGACCTTCACCCGACACCGCCTGGGTGGCATCGCGATAGAGCGGGCATCGCGTGCACTCGCCTTCGGCCGCCGCCAGTGCGCGCAACGATGTGATGGATTTGCCGCTTTGCTTGTCCCAGTGCTGATCCATACGGGGGGAATGCCCGGCCGCGGCAAACGTTCAAAAGTGAGGGTATAAAGGTATCTTTATATCTTTATTGTCGTCGTGGCGCGGTCCTGCTAAAGCATAGCCAAAGCTCGCCCCGGCCTGGATCGGGGCGGATGGCCGTTTCCCGCGAAAAGGATTCTCATGACCACGTCAGCGAAAACAAAGACGCATGCTTCGAGCGCCGACTATGTCGTCAAGGACATCGGACTTGCGGACTGGGGCCGTAAAGAGATCGCCATCGCCGAAACCGAAATGCCCGGCCTGATGGCAACGCGCGAGCAATTCGGGCCGCAACAACCGCTGCGCGGCGCCCGCATCGCCGGCTCGTTACATATGACCATCCAGACTGCGGTCCTGATCGAGACGCTGACAGCGCTTGGCGCCGACGTGCGCTGGGCTTCGTGCAACATCTATTCGACGCAGGACCATGCCGCTGCCGCGATCGCGGCCGGCGGCACGCCGGTCTTCGCGGTCAAGGGTGAGACACTGCAGGAATATTGGAACTACACCCACCGTATTTTCGAATGGGCCGACGGCGGCGGCCCTAACATGATCCTCGACGATGGCGGCGACGCCACGCTGCTTCTGCATCTCGGCATGCAGGCCGAGAGCAATCCCGGCGTCATCGCGCATCCGGGTAATGAGGAAGAGGAAGTGCTGTTCGCCGCGATCGGCAAGCGGCTCAAGGAACGGCCGGGCTGGTATTCGAGCGTCGCCAAAAGCATCAAGGGCGTCACCGAGGAGACCACGACCGGCGTGCATCGGCTATATCAGATGGAGCGGGAAAATCGGCTTTTGTTCCCTGCCATCAATGTCAACGACAGCGTCACCAAGTCGAAATTCGACAATCTCTACGGCTGCCGCGAGTCGCTGGTTGACGGCATCCGCCGCGGCACCGACGTGATGATGGCCGGCAAGATCGCGATGGTCGCAGGCTTCGGCGACGTCGGCAAGGGCTCGGCGGCGTCATTACGCCAGGCCGGTTGCCGCGTCATGGTTGCCGAGATCGATCCGATCTGCGCATTGCAGGCCGCCATGGAAGGCTATGAAGTCGTCACCATGGAAGACGCGGCGCCGCGGGCCGACATTTTTGTCACCGCAACCGGCAATGTCGACGTCATCACCATCGAGCATATGCGCAAGATGAAGCATCGCGCCATCGTCGCCAATATCGGCCATTTTGATAGCGAGATTCAGGTGGCGTCGCTGCGCAATTTGAAATGGCATAACGTCAAGCCGCAGGTCGATGAGATCGAGTTCCCCGACGGCAAGCGCATCATTCTGTTGTCGGAAGGCCGCCTTGTGAATCTCGGCAATGCCATGGGCCATCCGAGCTTCGTGATGTCGTCATCCTTCACCAACCAGACGCTGGCGCAGATCGAGCTATGGACCAATCCCGACAAGCATCAGAACAAGGTCTACACGCTGCCCAAGCAGCTCGACGAAAAAGTCGCGCGGCTGCATCTCGACAAGATCGGGGTGAAGCTGACCAAGCTGTCCGACAAGCAGGCGAATTATATCGGCGTTCCAGTGCACGGGCCGTACAAGTCCGACCACTACCGGTACTAGTTAGACATATGTTTCCGCGGCGCAGAGCAGCATGAAATGGTGCGCTGCTGAACCGGGACCGTCACCCACGCTGAGTATTGGACGATCCTCGGATCTGCGGTGCAGCGCTATCGCGCTGCACCGGGTCCGGGAAAAGCTGAAGCGTAGCGCGACACAGCGAATTGCTCTCGTCGCAGCCGCTCGATCACCAACGTCGCGAAATAAATCAGCAGCACGAGTGTGCCGAGCACCATGGCGCTATGCCGATAGGCCCAGACGGTGAAGGCCTGCCCGACGGCATCGTTGCCGGCGAGCGTCACCAAGGCGAAGCTGATGAGGAATAGCGCGCGGCCCAGTCGACCGGTGCGTTGATCGCGCCAGTTCAGTGCCAATAGCGTCATATAGGGCAGCAGCAGCGCGACGTAATGGGAGCGGCTCGTCATTGGCGAGAGCATGAGCATGGCGATGAGCAGCAGCGAGCCGTCGATCGCGATCGATTGCGGCCGGCGTGGCGATACTGCGAGCAGTGTCCCGACCACGATGATGAAACAACCGTCGGCAAAACCCAACGCCGACTCGAACAGGCCGCGATGGTGCGCTTCGTCGACGTTCAACGAAACCGCGCCGCGCAGCGAATGATTCAAGATATTGGCGCCGTCCCAGAACGCGAATGGCGCTCCGGCCGGATTAATGCCAAGCGACGGCCCAGCCACCTCGCCGAGCCAGGTCGAGAAATAGCCGGGACCCCCCGCCGGCGCGAATAATAGATCGGGCAGCAGCGACGCCAGCGCGTAGACAAGCACGAATGCCGCGGCGGCGGCAAAATAGCGCTTCCACAACAGGTAGGGCAGAAAGAGTAATGGCGTCGCTTTGAGTGCGGCCGCGAGCGCGAGACCGGCGCCGGCGGCAAGCGGGCGGTCTTCGCTCAGCGCCCAGAGGCCAAGAAGTACGGCCACGAGAACGAGCGCGTCATAGGCCTGGTTCTCGAATACCGCGAGAATGAGCTTGGCCGACAAGAGCAGCGCAAAAACCCGCAGCCAAAACAGTTCGGCGCGTGCAAGCGGCGCGGCGAGCGATTTACCGGCGATGATTTCAGAAAGTTTGAATGCACCGAGCGTGGCGGCGAGCGTGACCCCATACCAGACGAGATCGCGCAGCCATAGCGGCATCGGCACAAACGGCAGCATGACGAGTGCAAAAAACGGCGGATAGGTGAAGCCGGGGTCGCAAACTTGCAGCACCTGGCCGTGCCACAGGCACGCCGCCGCCTGCGGATAGGTCTCCATGCCGGCGGGGAGTTTCACAAAACGCGGGTAATAAGCGGCTGCGGCGAGGCCGATGCCAAGCCACATACGATAGTGGCGGAGATAACTGCGTGAATTCTCCGGCAAGTGGACTGACGCTAACGCGACGCTCACGCGACAGGAACCTCGTTGGCACAATGCAACAGCGATTCGGCAACAGCGACTTGCCAACGGCGCCGGCCGCGGCTTGGTTCCCACTCCGGTCGTGGACGTGATCGATGGTTACGTGTCCCGGGCGCAGCGCAGCATGAAATGCACCGCCCGCGCTGCACCGCGTCCGGGAAAAGCCCGTGATCACCTAACGCGGCGGGATGATCGCGATGTGATAGTCGACCGGCGTGTCGGATGAACCGAAGAAGCGGCGCGCAAGAGTAACGTCCTCGGTCTTGCCGCCATAGCGCGTCACAAGGGCGTCGAGTTCCCGCAGACACGGTGGTTCCGTGCGCGCACACACGATGGCGATGCCTTCGCGTGCGATGCGCGCCTGGTCGACCCATGGTGTGCGCATTGGCTCGGTCACCACGAAGGTTGCCGGCGGATCGGCGAAATAGAAGTTGCTGCCGTCCACCACCGGTCGGTTGCCGCCGACGATGCGCAACGGCTTGTCGGTCGCCCCGCGCCAGGCCTGTTCGACCGCTCGCGCGATCAATCGATAATGACTCGCAAAATTGGTCACACCCTGATGATGAATGACGAGCGCGATGACGGGCGAGGCCGCGATCATCAGCAACGGAAATACGATCGCGAAAGCCAAAATATGAACAACCGCAGCGCGGTGGACGTGAATGAGCGGCGACGAAAATAACACGACCGGCAGCAAGGTCATCGCCGACATCGACCATAGCGGATCGAGGTCGGCTCGTGCCGCGATTCCGGCCAGCGCGGCGAGAACGAGCGGCGCGGCAAAGGCGATCAGGATCGTTCGCTGTTCTGGCGCTTTCGGCCACAGCGTGTCTTTGATGGCAGCGAGGCTCGGCAGCGTGGCGAGGGCGCCGAGCACGATCGGGACGGCGATATAGCCAAGCACGCTGACGAGAAAGTAAAGCGAGCCACTTACGGCGTGGGTAAGCGTGGTGGCGTGCGAGGTGAAGGCAAAATCGACGGTGGTGAAGCCGTGGGTCGCGATCCAAATGACATGCGGCGCCAATACTGCGGCGCCGGCAGCGATGGTCAGCCATGGCGCCGGCGACCGGAAATAGTCGGTGCGGCGCGGATCGGTCAGCGCAGCAAGGCCCAAGCCGGCGAGCAAAAAGATCGACCAATATTTGCCGAGCATGGCGGCACCGGCGGCCAGACCGGCGAGCGCTGCCCATCCAGCGCGGCGGGTTTCGAATGAGAGCAGAAACCACCACGTGGTCGCTGCCCAGAACGGCGTGAGCACCGAGCTCGCATTGTATTTCAGCGCGTGAAAATTATAGAACGGCAGCAAGCTTAGCAGCGCCAGTCCAAGCACGCGCTTTTCGGCGGTCAGATAGCGGCCGGCGAGCCGCCAAGCGATCCACAGCGCCGCTGTCGCAAGAAGAATTCCGAGCAGATAAAACGCCCAGTCCTGCCGCGGCATTACCGCGAACCAGGCGCGGGCGAGCCAGGCGCCGAGCGGCGGGTGGGTCGGCGCGCTCAAGCCGATCTGGTGCGACCAGGCGAACATTTCGCCAATGTCGAAATGAAGGTCTTGGCTTCCCTTGGCAATGGCGCCGTAGAGCGACCAGGCCGCGGCATAGCCGGCGAGCAGGACGAGCGCGGTGCGCTCGCTTTTCGCCGGATCGATCAGCGCGGCAAAAATCCGCTCGAACGGATTACGGCGTGCGCCCGCTTTTTCGGTGAGGGTCATGCGCGCTGACACAGACATTTTCTCCCCCCCTGAAAAGGGAAGGTCAGGGAAGGGCCAAACGTTGCACCGCGGTCGCGGCGCAATGACCCCCACCCGGCGGCTTTGCGCCGCCGACCTCCCCCTTTCAGGGCGAGGTGGAAATCGCTGTTCGTCGTCATGCGGTGAAATTGCCCTTGGATGCAGCCGTGGCGTTGGGCTCGGACAGCACCGCGGCGACCGCGGCGTAGACTTCGTCGACCGTGATCGCGCGCATGCAGACATTGTCGGTGCAGGCGGTCTTGCGATGGTTATGCGCGGTGACGCAGGGCGAACAGGCGAGCCCGGCATAGATCGCGCGCGACGTGCCGAGCGGCTGGTAGAGTTTCGGCGTCTCGGGACCGAATAGCACGATGGTGGGAAGCCCGGCGGCGGCGGAAAAATGCGCCGGACCGGAATCGTTACTCACCATCAATGTCGCCTGCGCGTAGAGCGCCGGCAGGTCTGCAAGGCTGGAATGACCGGCGAACGAGGCCGAGCGCGGTCCATTGATCCGTGCCAGCTCCTCGGCTCTGGCGCGCTCCTCCGGCGCGCCGGTGATCAGCACGACGATGTCGTCGTGGGCGGCCAGGATGCGGCCGATCAATTCGGCAAATCGCTCCGGCATCCAGCGCCGGTGCGGCAACAGCTCGCTCGCGTTCGGATTGATCAGAACGAGGCGCTGCCGCGCCGGATCGAACGGCACCAGCGCGCGGATGCGTTCGAGCAGGCGCTCGCGCGCCTCGCCGCCGGGCGGCGGCAGTGCCACTTTGAGCTGATCGTCGCCGATCACGGTCTTGGAATAAGGTACTGTCGGCGTAGGCGCGGCGAGCGCGTCGACCAGCGCGATGAAGTTTTTGGCAATGTGGATATGCGGATTGTAGGTGACGCGGTGTGTGAGCATCTCGCCGCGATAAAGCCCTTCATTGTGAAAGCGATGAAAACCGACGCGCCGCTCGGCGCCGGAGAGTCCGCTTAACAGCGCGGTGAAGCGCGAGAACAATTCCAGGTCCACTACCGTGTCGATGTCCTTGGCCCGGCACCAGCCCAGGAAGCCGAGCGTGTCGCGGGCGAGCGCGAAAAGCGATTTGTCGGAGATGGTGAAGACATTCTCCGCGGGAAAGGTGGCAAGGAGTTCGAGCGAGCCGGCATTGCGCTCGAAGATCACGAAGAACAGTTCGCCGGAAAATTCAGCGCGCACCTTACGCATCGCCGGTTCGGCGAGGATGGTCGTGCCCATTTCCGACAATTCGACGAACAGGATGCGACGCACCGGCCGCGCGGCGCGGGGGCGAAAGGCGTCGCGCAAACGCACCAAGAGCGTCGCGGCGGCGCACAGCGGCACGCCGGCCCAATGATCGATGCGGCGCATCGTATCGACGTGCATCGGATTGCTCTCGCCTTTTTCAGAGGGGCTGCCCGTCAGACAGCGGTTCTACCGCGTTCGCCTTCCCTTTGGGAATTGTAAGTCTTACTGCACGAAGTCTTGCCGCTTCTCGAGGCGGATGTTATCTGCGCCGCCATGAGCGCGGTTCCCACCGAAAAAATCCGCAACTTTGCCATCATCGCCCATATCGACCACGGCAAATCGACGCTTGCCGACCGACTGATCCAGCTCACCGGGGCGCTTGAGGAGCGCGAAATGGTCGACCAGGTGCTCGATTCCATGGATATCGAGCGCGAGCGCGGCATCACCATCAAGGCCCAGACGGTGCGGCTCAATTACCGCGCCCGCGACGGCAAGGATTACGTGCTCAATCTCATCGACACCCCCGGGCACGTCGATTTCGCCTACGAGGTCAACCGCTCGCTCGCCGCCTGCGAAGGCTCCCTGCTGGTGGTCGATGCCTCGCAAGGGGTCGAGGCGCAGACGCTCGCCAATGTCTACCAGGCGATCGACAATAATCACGAGATCGTGCCGGTGCTCAACAAGGT
>JBPYFG010000432.1:0-12036 GCA_051986365.1 Xanthobacteraceae bacterium | reverse complement strand
CGCGCGTTTGCCCGAGAACTTCAGCCGCCACCGTGGCGCCGGCGACGGTCGGCGCGCCAAGCGATAGATTGTCGCCACCCACGACCAAGACCTCGCCAAACTCGACGATCTCGCCGGGCTCGCCCTTCACTTTACCGACCTTGATCACATCCTCGGCGGCGACCCGGTATTGCTTACCGCCAGTTTTAAAGACCGCGAACATTTGTCGTCCTCTTCCAAGCCTCGCTTCCAAGCCTCGCTTCCAAGCCTCATTCGAAGCCCGATGCTCGGGTCATGACCCGGACCGGATCCTTCCAGTCTATTCTGCTGACGGTCCGCGGCCGGTCCGCAGTCTCTTGGCGCGACGGCGGCATGGAATGCGCAGACCGCCGCCGTTATGACCGGCTCCTAACTGGCTGTCAAGAAACGCGACAGCTTCCAGGGCGTCTCCGTGTACGACGAATATTAGTGCTACGCTTACGGCTTCTGGCGTGTTTCCGGGGACCCCATCCTTCACGTCACCGACAACATCGTGCGCGTCGGGCTGAACTATCAATTCCAATGATCTGATTACGGCTTGCGCAACAGCCCCGGCAGCTGTCGATAATGTCAACGATTCATGCCGAGGTCGCTGTTTGTTGGGGCAGCTAAACGACTAACATCCGTGATCGCAACCAAGATTAGCATACCGAGCGCGGCCATCGCGAATTGGGAAGCTATGACGAGGAAAGCGGCATAAAGTTTTGACATCCGCCAAACCGTCCGTGTCGATTACCAAACCGTCCTGAGTGTTAACTCGTTCCGATGTCAACTCCGGTTGGCAATATTCACCGCGATACGCCGCGCTGCTTGTCTCTGTTCCGGCGCGGCACAAGGGCAGGATCGCGGCTCCGGTGAGCCCGCCCACTCAACTCGTTTCGCCGATTACCTGAACATGCGCGAGTTCAGGTTTCTCCTCGTCTAGCTTTTTGAGGACCTCGCGCAATCGGAGCGGCAATTCGTCGGTCGTACACGCTTGATAATGGCCTCTGAGTAATCGCCCGATATGTTCTCTGACGCCAGCCGAATTAGGCCGGTTCTCTGGTGTGGGGTTCCTAAACATTAGAATATCAATGACTATTTTTGTACTTTGTCACATCTCCAACTGTGCTAACCAAAATATGTTCCCACATTGTTAAAAAGAGTTGGTATGAAAACGCCATGCCTATAACGCCATATCTCGCGGGGCAAGCATTTGAGCCCGAACTCATCCGGCAAATGTCGCTGGCGCTCGAAAGAGTTTGCGACACACTGAAACTAAGATTCACCGACGACCCGAATACGCGGCTAGTCGCAGCCAAGATCGTCGAACTGGCGCAACGTGGTGTGCGGGACGCGGCAACTCTGACCGCAATGACGCTGAAAGAATTTAAGCACTATTGATCGCCGGTGACGCTCAGCGGGTCACTTGTTTTTAAGTAGCTCCGGCAGCTTCGCGACATTCGCAGCGATCCGCCGCGCTTCATCCCGCGTCAGCAGCTTGGCGGCCGATCGCCGGCCTGGCTCACTCTCGTAATAGACGTAGCTCAACGCCTGACCGTCAGCGTCCCGCACAATGAAACAGTTTGAGGCTACCTCGACTGACCACGACGGCGGGAAGCAGCGGGTAGGCGCATTCATTGCATATGGTGTTGATGCTGTTGCTGCGTCGGTGTTGCTGAGCCGTAGCCCCTGAGCTCGGAGTACCGCCGCATCTGATCAGGCGTCAGTATTTGCGCGGTTTGCAGATGGTACTTTAGGTGTGTTTCTCGCAGTTTGCCCTGCGTCACACCGATTGCTGCGGTCGCGGCTTTAAGACGTTCTGGCGTGACTGAGCGGCTAGCGAATTGCTGATCTAAGGCCGCTTCTTGCTCCAATAGCCTTTCACCGAGCGGCACAGCCTCGGCCCTCATAGAGTCAAACAATCTTTGAACGCGAGCCTTTTGCTCCGCCGACAATCCAAGTTGATCGGAAAGTTCAAGTACGTGAGCTGGACCGGGATAGCCATTTAATTCGGCAGGTAGTGCCAAGCCCATTCCGCGCCCAGCTTTGAGGTCAGCTATTTGCTGCTCCGACAATGCCTTTATTGATCGCGTCTGCATGCCAGCATATGGCGATTGCGCGCGGGCGACCGAAGCAACGAGCGACAGGACGATTGCGACAACGAGCAACCTCATTTTTCTGTCCTCCCATTCACAGTTCTGACTATCACGGCTGGCGTGCGCTACGGGCTTTTGACCTTATCCAATGTGGCGAACCCCAATCTTGCTCGGCTTCGCGCTTAACCGCTGGCGCTTTCGGATTCTTGACCTTCAGCCAATCCTTGCTGCGCCCTGAGCGAT
Source organism: Xanthobacteraceae bacterium (assembly GCA_051986365.1). Classification (GTDB taxonomy): domain Bacteria; phylum Pseudomonadota; class Alphaproteobacteria; order Rhizobiales; family Xanthobacteraceae; genus BOG-931. The sequence continues at coordinate 9,697 of JBPYFG010000432.1, read as the reverse complement.
AAGACGAGCCGAGGCGCTTTGATACAATACCTTCGCGGCCGAGCTTGCAGGCGTGGGCAAAGAGGATGAGGCTCACGCAACAACGACATGCGGAGTTAATAGAAATATCGGCTCCAAGAGTCGAGGCGATCCGCCCGTGTGGCCCCGGCCACTGGCACACGGCAAGGGCGATGAAAGCCGGGGCCACGAGCGAGACTGGCGCGAAGCCTTGCCAGTCCGCCTATTTGCGCGAACGCTGCGACCGCAATGCCTGTTCCTCAAAGTCATCGCTTTTGTGGGAGGTGCGGCAGTTTGGCAATATTCGCCGCCATCCGGCGTGCTTCATCTCGCGATCAGTTTCGACGTGACATAGAAACTGATTTGCTCAATGCGCTTGGGAATAAAGTCACCCTTTTGGGGTAGTTACCCTCAGTGGGGGTGCCTTGACCATCCCTGATTATGTTGCAATCGGCGTGCTGATCGCCTTGGGAGCATGGGCCGCGGCACGTATGTTTCCGCGTGGCAAGTTGTGATTCTTAGGTCAGTCACGGCAGCGGAAAACCGCCGAACGCGAATGTCACCAACAACGACAACGCCGCCGCAAACGCTAAGCCTATCCAAACAGCAAAGTTGCGAGGAAATCCGTCGTGCTGCATGGCGTCGCCCTCCAAGCACATGACTGTCCGCGACGAAACGCTAGCTGCCTCCGCCCGATAGCTTTTTGACAAAAATCAAGGACGGCAAGCTTGCCGATAACGCTTTGTTACAGTCGAACTATCCCGCACCCGTGCGGGAAGCGAGTCATGGTTTTGCTAGCAGATTTGCTAGCGAACTACTCAAAACGAGGCAGTACGGGGCAACACAGCGCTGATAATCGTCGGCTGAAAATGCTTGATTTTTCGGATTAAACGCGACGGCAGCATATCAGGCAATATCTGCTTAGACGGAATGCGCGGACCGGCGCCGTTATGACCGGCTCCTAACTGGCTGTCGAGAAACGCGAACCAAGCTCTTCCTCGCCGGTGGCGGATGATTGTGCCGCAGGCGCGCCGGGGTGACGTTGGCGCGCCGATCATGGTAAAGCGCAAGCCAATGACACAAAAATCCGGCCACGCCGGGCGACCGGGAGAAAACGGCAATGACGGCAGAAAGGACGATGACCCTTTCACGCCGCGCCGTGCTCGCGGCCGGCTTGCCGGCAATGGCGCTCGCGTCGGCCCATGCGCAAAATGGCGCCGAAACTTATCCGGAGCGCCAGGTCTCCTTTATCGTGCCGTTTGCGCCGGGCGGCGGCACCGACATCTTGGCGCGGCTGCTCGCGCAGAAACTCGAACAGCGGCTCGGTAAAGCCTTCGTCGTCGAGAACCGGCCGGGGGCAGGCACGATCCTCGCCACCAATTTCGTCGCCAAGTCGCCGGCCGACGGCTACACAATCGCGATGACGGTGTCGTCGCTCGCCGCCGACGTAACGCTCTATAAAAGCCTCCCCTATGATCCGGCGAAGGATCTCGTGCTGGTTGCGCTGATCGCTAGGGTGCCGTTCGTCCTCGTCGTCAATCCGTCGCTGCCGGTTAACAGCGTCGAGGATCTCATCAAGCTCGCTAAGCAGCGCACGCTCAGCTACGGCACCGGTGGGATCGGCGCTTTTCATCATCTGGCCGCGGCGCTGTTCTCGACCATGACCGGAATTAAGATGATGCATGTGCCGTATCGCGGGAGCGCGCCCGCGCTCAATGACCTGATGGCTGGCTATGTGCAAGTGATGTTTACCGACTATGGCCCGGCCGCCCCGTTCATCAGCAGCGGCAAAGTGCGCGCGCTCGCGGTCACGACCAAACAACCGTTCTCGTCTTTGCCGGAGGTTCCACCATTGGCTGAGGCCGGCGTGCCCGGTTTCGATGCCGCGCCATGGCAAGGCGTGATCGCGCCGGCTCATACGCCACCTGCGATCGTCGCCAAGCTCAACGCTGAGCTCAATGATGCGGTGGCGATGGAGGATGTGCGCGCGCGGATGCGGGACATCGGCATGATCCCGGTCGGCGCCGGCTCACCCGCGGAGCTTGCCGAGTTTTTGCAGTCTGAAATCGCACGTTGGGGCAAGGTCGTTGAGGACGCCAGCATTGCCCACTCGGAGTGACCGTGGTGTCGCGCGCAACGATGCCGGCCACAAGCCGCCGCCAGCTTCCCATCGAGGATGAGATTTTTCTCGATCATGTCGGACACTTCGTGCGTGATGCGCAAGCGGCAGGTCGTGCGCTGCGCCGCGCCGGATTTGCGCCGGCGCCGGTGTCGATCCAAGCCGATAAGGAGCCGTCGACGGGACGCCTTGTTCCCACGGGACTCGGCAATGTCACGGCGATGTTTGCGCGCGGCTATATGGAGGTGCTGTTCAAAAACTCCGAGACGGCGCTCGCCGGCGAACTCGACGCGGCGCTTGCCCAACGCGCCGGATTGCATCTCGCCGCCTTCTCGGTGGCCGATGCGGCCGCGGCGCGCGAGCGCTTGGCCGGCGCCGGATTTCCGGTGCGCGATTTGGTGCGCATGCAGCGCCCGGTTGAGACGGAGAATGGCCCAGGCATTGCCGCCTTTACAATCGCTCGCGTAAGGCCGATGGCGATGCCGGAAGGGCGCATCCAGATACTGACGCATCACACCGAAGACACCGTCTGGCAGCCGCGCTGGCTTTCGCATGCGAACGGCGTTTGCGACCTCATCGACGTGGTAATTGCGGTCGGCGATGTCGAAGAGGCGGCGCAGCGATTCGCGCGCTTCACCGGCCGCGCGGCAACGTCCACGCCGGGCGGCGCGTTGATCGAACTCGACCGCGGCGGCATCTATCTAGTCAGTCACGACCGAGCCACCGAAAAATTGCCGGAAGTGCCGGTCACCGCATTGCCGTTCATGATCGGTTACGCGCTCGGCGTCGAATCGCTGGCCGCCGCCGAAACGGCTGTCAACGGTGCCAATCTGGAATGGCGCGCATTCGAAGACGGGATCGTCGCGACCTTCCCGGCGGAATTGGGCCAGGGCGCCTGGTTCTTTGTCGAAGCGGCCGAAGGTCTGCCGTGGCGCCGCTGAGCGCAAATCCCGCCCAATTTGGCTTTTGCGCTCGGCGTGCAATATTCGCACCGCGCAACCACGAGACCACCTTTGCATAGTCCGACAGACATCGCGACGTCCTGGCCTGACGCGATCTACACGCATTTTCGCCGCGTCGGCATCCGCCAAGTGGGTTACGTGCCCGACGCCGGACATAGCCGGCTGATTGCGCTGTGCCAAAACGACCCGCAGATCACCGACGTGGTGCTGACCACGGAAGAAGAAGGCGTCGCGCTAGTCGCCGGCGCCGCGCTCGGCGGGCAGCGCGGCGCGCTGCTGATGCAGTCGAGCGGTGTCGGTAACTGCGTCAATATGTTTTCGCTCCTGCGTAATTGTGGTTTTCCCTGCATCGCACTCATCACCATGCGCGGCGAGTTCGGCGAATTCAATCCATGGCAGGTGCCGATGGGCGCCATCACCGAAGAGGTGCTGCGGCTTTGCGGCTTTCTGACCTACCGGGTCGAGAGCGCAGATGCCGTCGATGAGATCGTGGGCGCCGGCTGCGACATGGCGTTTAATGGCGATCTTGCGGTCGCGGTTCTGCTGTCGCAACGGCTGATCGGGCCCAAGCAATGGACGCGATAAGGATGCGATGATGCTGGACCGGCGCCAATTCGTGCGGCAGCTCCTGGTTGATCGCGGCGATTTATTAGTCGTGCCCGGACTCGGTTCGGCGACTTACGATGTTGCCGCGGCCGGCGATCACCCGCTGAATTTCTATCTCTGGGGCGCGATGGGCGGCACCGCCATGATCGCGCTCGGTCTGGCGCTGGCGCAGCCCAACCGGCGCGCAGTCGCGATTCCCGGCGACGGCGATATGCTGATGGGCCTTGGCAGCCTCGCCACGATCGGCGTCAAGCAACCCAAAAATCTCGTTGTCGTGGTGCTCGACAATGCGCGCTATGGCGAGACCGGCATGCAAGCGAGCCATACCGACGCCGGCGTCGATTTCGCAGCGCTGGCGCTCGCCTGTCGTTTCCGCCAGGCGCGCACCGTGACGCGCATCGAAGAGGCGGCGGAAACACGGCAATTGCTGCATGCCGGCGAAGGGCCAATTCTCATTAACGCCAAGATCAAGCCGGAGGACGTGCCGCGGGTGCTGCCGTTGCGCGACGGCCACGCCATCAAGCAACGCTTCATGACCGCATTGGACGCCGTCTGATCGCCGTCGGAGCCTCTTTCAGCATTTGTGGAAGAACTTGTAGATCTCCGGGCGCTGCATCCAGATCAATTGCCATGTCAAGCCGCCATGCGCGTCGATCCATTTGCGAATGTCTTCCGGATAGATCCGCAGCAATTGCTCGGTGACGAACGGAAAGGTCCCGGCGTGAAAGCCGAGCGCAGCATCCGGCGTGACGCAAATGTCCTTGCGCGGAAAGTATCCGGTGAGCAAGGTGCAGGCAGAAGCGCAGAGGCCGACGATGCGGATGTTGACTTTTTGCGCGGCGAGCTTCTCAAATTTCTGCTGGTAGAGAAAGACGAGACCACCATGGTCGCCGGCGATGTCGATGGTTTCAGCACGCGCCAGCGGCGCGGTGACGATCAGGATAGCCGTGAACGCGACTTGCCAAATTTTCATTGCACTGCCCCTCATTGCCTCGCGCTTGTTCCCGCTGCTGCCTTGGCCGCCTGTTTGACCGCCGCAACAATCTCCGGATAGGCGGCGCAGCGGCAGAGATTCCCCGACAGATAGTGGCGAATGTCCTCATCGCTTGGATCGGGATTCTGCTTAAGCAATTGATGCGTCATCAGCACGAATCCCGGCGTGCAGAAGCCGCATTGGAACGCCCCGCAAGCGATGAACGCTTCCTGCACGTTCGATAGCACGCCGTCGGCGTCAAGATGTTCGACCGTGGTAACTATCTTGCCGTCGGCCCAGACCGCAAAATAAAGGCATCCTGACACCGCCTGGCCATCGACCAGTACGGTGCAGCATCCGCACAATCCCTGCCCGCAGCTTTCGCGAGCGCCAAACAGATCAAACCGTTGTAACAGCTCGACCAGGTTGCGGTGCGGCTCGATCGTGGTCGAGACCGGCTGCCCGTTGAGCGTAAAACTGATGGTGCGCGCGCTCATTATTCGTCCTTGAGCGGCCGGCCGGCTTTGGCCCGCAACGCGCGCAGCACCGCTTCGGCGGTGATCGGCAATTCCGTAATCCGTACACCGACGGCGTCGTCAATCGCGTTAGCGATCGCTGGCGACACGCCGAACGTGCCGGTCTCGCCTAATCCCTTGGCACCGAACGGGCCGGAACGCTGTTCCGCGGCGACAAGTTCATTTTCCATCGGCGGCACGTCGCCGATGCCGGGAATCTTGTAGTCGGCCAAAGAGGCATTGGTGACCTGTCCGCCGTCAAGCTGCATCGTCTCGGACAAAGTGAAACCAAGCTGCATGATCGCGGCGCCGGACAGTTGGGTGCGCGCCACGGCGGGATTGACCAGCTTGCCGCAATCGGCGGCGTTGATCAGCCGCAGGATGCGCACGTGCCCGGTTTCGGTGTCGACTTCGACTTCAGCGGCCGCGCCGCCGACCATCCAGAACGGCGTGACATTGTCGGACTGACCGGTCTGCGCATCTGGCGGTTTATAGTTCGGCACGAAGCTTCCTGTGCCGATGACATTGCCAGCCTGCATGCCGTAGCGCTTCTTGAATATTTCGGCTGGCGGATAATTAGTCCCTTCCGGCAGCCCGGCCTCGGCGGCGAGGGCGCGCAATTTGGCGCGGGCATCTTCCGCCGCGAGCCGCACCGCATTGCCCATGTGAAAGAGCGAGCGCGAGCCGAGCGTGCCCATGTCGTAGGGCGTGACATCGGTATCCGGCGCCACGACGCGGACCTCTTCGGCTTTGACGTCCAATACCTCGCCGACGATCTGCGCAAAAGCCGTGTCGGCACCCTGCCCCATATCGACTGTGCTCTTGTAAAGGTACACGCTGCCATCGGCGGACACGTTGACCACCGCGACCGAGGTTGTCGGCGAGATCGAGGCCTTCAGCCCGATGGCGATACCGCGGCCGCGGCGGTGGGTTCCCGAACCGCGGTCGAACGGCGCATCCCAACCGATGCGCGCCACAAGCGCATCGAGCACCTCGCCGAGAGCGGCGTCCCGCAACACGGTGCCGCTCGCTTGCGGCCGGCCGTCGCGCAGCAGGTTCTTGCGGCGGAACGCGACTGGATCGATGCCGAGCTCACGGGCAATCAGATCGGTGTGGCTTTCATAGCCCCAGACCAGCTGCGGAACGCCGAAGCCGCGCAAGGCGCCGGCCGGCGTGCGGTTGGTGTAGAGCGCGTAAGAATCGATGCTGACGTTCTCGATGTCGTATGGGCCGGCCGCGGTGAAGCCGGATTTCTGCGTGACCCGCGGACCGATATCGGCATAGGCGCCGCCGTTCCAATACACCTCACAAACGCGCGCAATGATGCGACCATCCTTGTCCACCCCGCTTTTGATGCGGAAAGTCGTCGGATGTTTGGTGATCATGTAAAACTGCTCTTCCATCGTCAGCGCGATCTTGACGGGACGACGGACCAGCATAGCGAGCGCGGCAACCAGGGCTTCGAGCTTGACGTAGACTTTCGACCCGTAGCCGCCACCGAGATACGGCACTTTGACGCGCACGCGGTTTTCCGGCCAACCGAACAGCCGCGCGATTTCGATGCGCACGAACGACGGCGTCTGGTTCGAGCTGTAGATCGTCAGCCGCCCGTCGCCGGGCTCGGCCACCGCGACATGCGGCTCGAACGGCAAATGCAAACATTGCTGGGTTTTGAATGTGTGCTCAAAAACGCGGTGCGCATTGGCGAAGGCCTTATCGGTGTCGCCGCGCCGCAAGTGATAGTCTAGCGCAACATTGGTGCCCTTGCGGCCTTGCAGATGTTTTAGATCGGCAAAGGTGCCGGCCGGCCTTAAGACCTCGTGCACCAGCGTGTCCGGCTGCATCGCGGCGAGCTCGTCATAGACGGCCGGCAGCTCGTCGTATTCGGCGGTGATCAGTTGCGCGGCCTGCTCGGCGACGTGCGGATCGCTCGCCAAAACGGCGGCGACCGGCTCGCCGACATAACGCACTTTGTCGAGCGCGAGGATCGGCTGATCGTGAAAGGCCGGGCCGTAATAAGGCTCCGGAATGAGCTTGCGGATATCCTCGCCAGTAACGACACGATGTACGCCAGGGAGCGCCCGTGCGGCCGCGGCGTCGATACGCCGGATGACGCCGTGCGGCACGGTCGAGCGAAATACCTTGCCATACAACATACCCGGCAGGCGCAGATTATGGGTGTATTCGGCACGTCCGCTGACTTTGGCCCGCGCTTCCAGCCGCGGCAGTTCTCGCCCGATCTGCTTCATGGCTGGCGAGCTCCCGCGCCATCAGCCGCCTGGCGCATCGCGCGGCCAAGATAGACGCGCAGCAGTTCGCGCTTATAAGCGGCAGAGCCATGCGCATCGGTGAGTAGGATTGCTTCCTTGGCCGCGGCATCAGCGGCGCGCCGCAACAACTGATCGTCAAGCCGGCCGCTATGCAGCGCCCGCTCGGTGCTACTCAGGCGGGTCACCTTTTCCGTCGCGGCGCTGACTACGACGACGGGATCGTGAACGGCACCGTCCTTGAACATGAATGACACGGCGATGCCGAGCGCGGGCCAATCGTCGGCCGACCGCGCGGTGACCTTCACATAGGCGGCTTTGCGGCCGCCGAGCGGCGGCACCGTCACCGCGGTGATGAGTTCGTTCCGCTCGAGGATGGTCTCGTAATAGCCGGTGTAAAGCTCGGCGAGCGGGAGCTCGCGCGTTCCTTTCGGTCCAGTAACGCTCACCCTTGCACCAAGCGCCGCGAGCACGGGCGGTAGATCCATATGCGGATCGCCGTGCGCGAGGGCGCCGCCGACGCGGGCAACGTTGCGGACGCGCGGATTCGACAGCGTGCGCAGCGCGCGTTTGAGCACCGGCAAACGCGTTGCAATATTGCGATCGTGCTCGAGCTCACTCAGGGTCGCCAGAGCGCCGATACGCAACTCGCCCGAACCGTTCACGGTGATGCGCGCATGCTCCGGCTCGACGCGATGCAGACTGACAAGGCGGATCGGGCGAAACACGCCCGCTTTTATCATCAGCATCAGCGCGGTGCCGCCGGCGACCGGCCGGATCGTTGGTTCCTGCGGATCAAGCATCGCCACCGCCTCTTCGAGCGAGGCTGGTTCGGCCATTTCGAACGGGATCATGCGAGAATTTCCATCTCGGGATTTTCCATCCTCTGTCTCATGCTCCGTCAGGCCGGCATGATGCTCAAGACATGATCGGCGATTTCGGCGCGGGTGGCGACCCAGATATCAGGCGACGACATCGCCTGTTCGACGATCTTTTCGTAAAAATATGCGCCGCGATGATGGCCAAAAATATGCGCGTGGCTTGTCACATCGATGATACGAAGCTCGCTGCCGGCGCGCGCAATCTCGATCACTTCATTGTAGGATTCGAGCATCATCCGCGGCGGATGGCCGTATTTCATCGAAGGCATATCATTGACGTCGTACGACAGTGGAATGGCGACAATCGTGTTGTTGCCATAGCTGATGAGTCGCGGAAGATCGAAGTCGAACACGTCGCCATACCAGCGATAGCCGGCTTCGGCGAGGAGTTTTGGCGTCGAAGGCTTCGAGGTGCCGCGCGGCGAGAGCCAACCGCATACCGGTTTTCCGCTCGCCTCGGCGAGAAGCTTGGTGCAGCGTGCGATGTTGCGCCGTTCCTCCTCGTCCGAGAGCAGACCTGGGATCACGTCCATCGCATAGGAATGCGACAACACCTCGTGGCCGCGATCGGCGACGGCGCGCACAGTCTGCGGCGAACGTTCCGCGATGATTGCATTCACCATGACGCTCGCCTTGGCGCCATGGTTTGCGAGCCCATCCATCAGGCGGTGAACGCCGACCTCAACGCCGTAAGACGCCCAGGAGATCGCCATCGTGTCGAGCGCGCGGGCCGGAAGCGGATTACCCATCGGACTAATGCCGGGCGCTTTGCCGTCCGACCAGGCTTCGAGACAGACATTGAGGACGACGGCGATGCGTTTACCAGCCGGCCAAGTCCAATGCGGCCATCTCCAGTCGGGCTGTTTCATTCGCGTCTCGCGGCAGACCGTTCCGACTTTAGCTTTTTCGCTTAAGCATGGTCTTTTCCGAAAACCGGTACCCACTTTTCGGGATCATGCTTTAGGCGCTGACGTTGAAGGCGGCGATGGCGGCCATATTGACGAGCTGGGCATCGTTGGCCGCAAGCGGCACGATCTGCACCGAGCGATCGAGCCCGACCAGCATTGGACCGATCACGGTCGCGCCGCCGAGCTCCATCAGCAGCTTGGTCGCAATCGACGCGGAATGGAACGCCGGCATGATCAGGACATTGGCGGGCCCGGACAGCCGGCAAAATGGATAGGCCTCGCGCAGCTCCATGTTGAGGGCCACGTCGGCGGCCATTTCGCCGTCATACTCGAAATCGACTCGTTGTTCGTCCAAAAGCCGCACCGCTTCCTGCACACGCTGCGAGCGCTCGCCGGGCGGCTGGCCGAAAGTGGAAAACGCAAGCAGAGCAACGCGCGGATCATAACCGAGATTGCGGGCGACGCGCGC
>JBPYFG010000431.1:0-5522 GCA_051986365.1 Xanthobacteraceae bacterium | reverse complement strand
TTGCATGTCGGGAATGTCTTTTATGGCAATGTCGGAAGCCGAGAGCGGCTTGACTTTACCGTCCTTGGACCGGCCGTGAATGAGGCAAGCCGCATTGCCGCGATGTGCCGTTCGGTCGATCAACCTGTTCTTATGTCGACCGCGTTTGCCGAGGTCGGAAACATCAGACGTCGTCTCGTTTCAGTAGGTCGATACGCCCTGCGCGGGGTATCGCATCCCCAAGAGCTGTTTACGCTCAATCCTGAGGCTTAAAAACGGTTCATGCATCGACACGAGGTGCAGCCGTACACCGATGCTTTTCGGTCGAAACGTTTGATGGTGCGCAAATGGTAATGCGTTTTTGCGTCTAGCAATCACATACACTTCTGGATTTGGCCCTCAAGCACAAGGGTCCGCTAATCGATGGCTCCGCTATCTCTGACCCACTTTCTGATCGTCGGCGCGGGCGCCGCCGGCCTAATGACCGCTCGCGAGCTTGCACGCGCCGGCAAAAAGGTGACCATCCTCGAGGCGCGAGATCGATGTGGTGGACGCATCTACCCACTGCCGGCCCAGGAATTTGGATACCCGGCGGAGGGCGGCGCCGAGTTCGTCCATGGCCCGGCGCCTGTGACGCGTGCCTTGATGCGGGAGGCGGGACTTTCGCTGGTGCCGATCGAGGGTACTCGATGGGTTGCCCGCAACGGCGCATTCTCGCCGAACGAGTCTCAGCTGGCTCATGCGGCCCGACTGCACCGAGCCTTAAGCGAGTTGAAAACCGATTTACCGGTCGCTGAATTCCTGAAGACGCATTTTACTAATCGGCAATACGCTGAGCTGCGCGACGCGGTAAAAAGAATGGTCGAGGGTTATGACGCGGCCGACCCAGATCGTGCCAGCACCTTCGCACTCCGCGACGAATGGATGGGCCGCGGACTCCGTCGGCAGGGGCGGATCGCGGGGGGATATGGGGCGCTGATCAAGTTTCTCGTAACAGAGTGCCGAGGGCAAGGCGCCACGATCCATCTTTTCTCTGTCGTGACCGCGATCGAGGAGAGCCGCGGACGGATTGCCGCATACTGCGACGATGGCACCATCTACGAAGCCGATGCCGCAATTCTAACCGTGCCGCCTCCGATCCTGCGCGACATTTCGCTTCCCCATGGCGTACACGAGAAGGTCACAGCCAGTACCGATATCGGATTCGGTAATGTCGTCAAAATTCTGCTGCGCTTCACAACGAAATGGTGGACCAATTGTGGTGGGCGCGATCTTAGCGACCTGTCATTCTTAGTCTCCAGTGCAACGGTTCCCGTCTGGTGGACACAGCATCCGGCCGAATATCCAGTGCTGACTGGCTGGTTTGCTGGACCAAAAGCTGACACCGTCGCGCGACTCACCGTGAGCGAGCTTGTCAATATGGGCCTCGACTCACTCACTGAGATTTTCAACCTGCCTCTACACCGCATCACGAGGGATCTCATCACCTCACAAGCGATCAACTGGGGCATCGATGTTTTCGCACGCGGCGCTTATTCCTATGCCACTCCCAAAACACGGGAAGCACAGACGGCGCTGCGAAAATCGGATGCTGGCGCCGTATTCTTTTCTGGCGAAGCACTGTATGCCGGCCGGGATATGGGCACAGTCGAAGCGGCGCTGGCTAATGGAACGGAAACAGCGCAGGCGATCCTAGCCGCCGGATAATAGGGCGCATCCCCTACGGCGAGCGGATAGGTGAACTGGACCTGAACTGAGAGCGTGCGTCACGGTACGCTCGATGTCCGCTTTGGGTCAAAAGCAGACATCAGCGCACGTTCGAGCGATGTCCGCTTTACCCGCGAAAGCGGACATTGGTCGAGGGTGGCGGGATGCCTGCTTTGTGCCAAAAGCGGACACTCGTACTTCAATCGAGTGGCGCGCGATGATTCCGCTAGAGCGCAATCGGTTCAGATCAAACAGAACTCACAATCCTTACCGCACGTTGACTAATGTCCCATTTCGCGGAGGCTGGAAGGGCCTAGTCATGCGGATCTGGTCGGTCGCAGGCTCTTGCACCAGCCAGAGCGAGACTGTTGTTCACGCGGTCGCTGGCTTTCGAGTGATGGTCTGGCGTACTTCGAAGCCTTCAAATTTTGGATGCTCCAGATAGAGCGGTCCAGTTGTCTCGTTACCGGCCCGCGCATGCGCCGCACGGAATTGTTCCGATTTGGTCCACGCCTCGAAGGCCCGCTTGCTCTGCCACACGGTGTGCGAGGAATAGAGCGTATGGTCTTCTGCCTCCGGCCCCTTGAGTAGATGAAACTCCAAGAAACCCGTAACACGATCGAGATACGATTCGCGTCCCAGCCACACTTTTTCAAATGCGTCCTCTGAACCTTTTTTCACGCGAAACCGGTTCATGGCAATGAACATCTGTTTGGTCTCCTGTGCCTGCGTCCTCTATTTTGCCTAGCTATACCTTTCACGCCCTGATGGATCGTCAGCGAACCCTTACAGGTGACGCTGCGTTGCACTCAAAAATGAAAACCTCATTTCGTACCATAAGCTCTGTCGCCGGCGTCGCCTAAGCCGGGAAGAATGAATGCGTGGTCGTCGAGATCCTCGTCGATCCCAGCAGTCCAGATTGGCACGTCGGGATGCAAGTCGCGCAACTTTTGCAAGCCCTGCCGCGCCGCCAGAAGGCAGACATAGCGGATCTCTTTGGCCCGCCGCTCTTTTAGTCGCACGATCGCAGCCGCTGCCGTGTTCGCTGTGGCGATGACCGGTGCGACGACAATGACCAACCGCTCTTCAAGATCCGATGGTGCTTTGAAAAAATATTCGACCGCGACAAAGGATTCCGGCTCGCGATAAAGCCCGATATGGGCGACCCGTGCTGTCGGTACAAGGTCCAGCATGCCTTCCGCGAAGGTCATGCCAGCACGCAGAATCGGCGCAAACACTAGTTTCTTTCCAGCGATGCGAGGTGACATCATCCGTGCCATTGGCGTCTCGATTTGGACCTTCATCAATGGTAGGTCGCGTGTCACTTCATAACAGAGCAGTGTGCCGATCTCTTTGAGGAGTTCGCGGAAGGATTTGGTCGAGGCGTTCTTACCGCGCGACGACCGTTACGCCTTCCATGGGTGCCTCCGTTACAGGCTGATTCAGAATACTGTGCCGTCGCTTGCAACCTTGATAGGTGACGCGCCGTCGGGGCGCCGCTTGTGCGCTATGATCCGTCCTGCCGCCCACGTTCCGCCCTGAAGTACTTTGCCGAGCGGAAGCGATTCTTGATCCATTCCGAGCCGGCGCCGCATCGCGTCCGCCAACCTATCGAGCAGCGCGACGGTCAGTGCGCGCCACTCGACGACGAGCGCTGCACCAACATCATGCTCATACATCGCGTCCGCTGGATCGCGCAGCGCTAACACACCCGTATCAATAAAAAGGCCACCGTTGCGATATTCGGCGAGCCCAGTCAGCCCGTCGATGTCGGTGACCGAAATTCCCGCCAATTGCAGCGGCTCGATCAGCGAAAAGGCGAGCCACTGCGACAGCTTGTGCAACGGCACGACCTCAGTAGTGGCGTCAGAGGTGTGCAGCGATGGATGACGCCAAGAATCGCCGAGCGGCACGCCGCCCAGCGTAAGCCGCGACGGCCATACCGGACCCAAGAGTTGCAGCAGTTCGGAATGAATTTTTGCTGCAGGAGTGCCGCGGCTGTTCACCAAAGCGACCAAGTGATCGAACAGGCCTCCAGGACGCGCTTTGTCCTCGCGGCCGAAAATCTCTGGCCTCGCGGCTACGACTGCGCCGAGTCGGCGTAGCAAGTCGGTGCGACCGCCGACGCCGACGAGTGGATTTGAGGTGGAGACCTGAAAGCCGTTGGCAAGAACGCCTTCGGATAACTGGAGGAGTCCTTGCGCGTCGGCCTGCAGCCGGTTGTCGGGATCGGATGAAAAAGTCCCGCGACAGAACATATCGAGGCTTGCCAGCGCGAGCCCTTCCGAGCGACCGATGCTCTCCAACGTTGCGGAGGTGCGGTATCGCCATTGTGGCCCCGCACCCGCATCGAGCAGCACGCTGACAATAGCGAGATCGAAGGCGGCGCGTGCGCGGGCAGAAGAGTCACGCCAGTTCGTGCTTTTGTCGATGACCGCCCAACGGTCCTCGCCACCGACAATGAAATGGCGCCAGCGAGAATGCAGTGGCACCACGGCAAGCGTCGGATAAGTTTGGCGCGTGGTGTCGATCACGAGATCGACCGCGGCATCAAGGCGGCTGAGGTTGACACGGAAGTGGGGGAGCTCGTCGTCAAGCCCGATCGCGAGCATGCGTTGCGCACGTTCGCGGACCGCCTGGGCGCTCAATAGCGAAAACGCAGCGGCCGTTTCCGATTCCACGAAGGCGTTCCGAGCGGGTCTCAGTATTTGACGAGCGGACGGCCCAGCAAATCCGTCGAATCCTGCGGCTTGCGCGGCTCGGTGCTGTAATAGCCGGCAGCTTTCTTAGCCGCGATCTCGATGTGGGCGTCGGCGGGAATGAGCTCGTCGGGAATGGAAACGCGCTCGACGATGTCAACGCCCTGCGTCGTCAGTGCGTCGTATTTCATGTCGCTCATCGAGACGAAGCGGTCGATTCGCCGCAACCCAAGCCAGTGCACGGCATCCGGCATCAATTGTTGAAAGCGGGCATCTTGGACGCCGGCGACGCACTCGGTGCGCTCGAAATAGGCGGTCGCCGCGTCGCCGCCTTCCTGTCTTTTGCGTGCATTATAGACGAGGAATTTGGTGACTTCGCCGAGCGCGCGGCCTTCCTTGCGATTGTAGATTATAACGCCGAGCCCGCCTGTCTGAGCGCCACGCGCGCATTCCTCAACGCCGTGGATCAAATAAGGACGGCAGGTGCAGATGTCCGAACCGAATACGTCCGAGCCGTTGCATTCGTCGTGGACGCGGCAGGTGATCTGTGTCCCCGGATCATTAAACTTATCGACGTCTCCGAAAAGGTAGATGGTCGTGCCACCGATCGGCGGCAGGAACACCTGCATGTCGGGGCGGGTCACCAGTTCGGGAAACATGCCGGCGGTCTGCTCGAACAGCACGCGGCGCAATTCCTTCTCGGTTGTGCAGAACCGCTGCGCGATACCCGGGAGGTACCACACCGGGTCGATCGCGATCTTGACCACCGACAGGCTTCCGTTGGCGTGCAGGACATTGCCGTCGTTTTTCAGCCGACCCGCGGCAAGTGCCTCCTGCATTTCGTGAATTTCGAGCCGAGCGCGGGTAATCGCGATGGTCGGTCGGACATCAACCCCTTCGGCGATCTCATCCTTGAAAGTCGACGCCGCCAGATGACCCCAGGGGTCCAGCGAAACGATGCGCTGCGGTTCACTCCATTGCGGGAAGGGACCGATGGTCGCAGTGGGAAAGGTGTTGGTTAGGTCGGGACGGCGGATCGGATCGAGCGCGCCGGACGAAACCGCAAGTGCGCGATAGACGGCATAGGAGCCGCTGTGACTGCCGATGACGTTGCGATCCTGCGGCTGGGACACCGTG
>JBPYFG010000430.1:0-2842 GCA_051986365.1 Xanthobacteraceae bacterium | reverse complement strand
GAAGTAAGTTCCCGGGCTGGCCACCGCGAGAGGAGATTTCGCAGGGGCAGTTTCCGCGGCGCAGACCATCGGATCCGACGGTCAATCAGAAATCGCTGCCGGGCTGCTGGACAAGGCTCACGCGTGTCACAATGCACAGCCGACTTCGGTAAAAACATTCCACGTTGGATTTTGCGGCGCACTCGCTTAGTATCCGGCTCGTGTTTTCGGTCAGGGGACATGACCGAATGACTGATTACTACTCAGTGCTTGCCCGAGCGGTCGTGAACCTTGAGACCGAGGATGGTGGCGCGCGCGAAGAGCTGTATGAGCGCGCCCGCAAAATCATCATTTCTGAACTCCGCAAGCAAAATCCGAAAATCTCCGCGCTCACTATTACACGCGAGCAAGCCGCGCTGGAAGCGGCAATTCGCAAGCTTGAGGCGGAATTGCAGCCGCGAGCGAGAGGCGATGAACGCAAGAGCAGTACATACGGCCGATCGGACCTAACAGAAGCCGATCACTTGGGCGAAATGCCAAAAGCGCTGGCGGCGATGCTGTTTGGCACCGCGTATCTGGCCGCGATCATCGCCTTCAGCGGCGTGGTCTACTTGCGCGGTCTGGCGCTCGTTTACGCCGATATTATCCAATATCCGATCCTGCTTGGCGCTATGGCAGGTCTCGGGTGTTTATTGGTTCTCTTATCCCGAACGGTTTTTCGGAAGTTGCGTATTTACAGCCGAAGCGCCGTTCCTGCCAGCTGATTCACAGTTGAGCGGAGCACCATTCCGCTGGTGTGCGCTTTGAGCAGATTCCAATGCATTCGCCATTCAACTGAGCAATTGCACTTTGCCGGTGCGTAACTCGTAAATACCGCCGACTACTCGGATTTTGTTGTCGGCGGCAAACGCGCTCAGGATCGGGGCGGCGTTTTTGAGCTTGTCAACATTGAGCGTGACATTGCGCTGGATCGCATTGGCCAACGTGTCGCCGCTTTGCCCTTGGACTGCATCAACCGCGGGTTTGAGAGCTGCGACCAGGGACGGCAGATGACCGGGCAGGGTCGTCCCGTCCTTGACCGACTTGATAGTGGCGTCCACCGCCCCGCACGATTCATGCCCAAGCACCATGATCAAAGGCGTTTTGAGCACCTGCACAGCGTATTCCAGGCTAGCCACCATTTCGTCACTAGCGAAATTACCGGCGACGCGGCAAACAAACAGGTCGCCGCGCGCCGTATCGAAGCAAAGTTCGGGAGCAATGCGCGAATCGGCGCAACTCAGTATCGCGGCAAACGGATTCTGGCCCGTGCTCAACGCTTCGCGTTCGTGCGCGAAATCGTGCCGGAGCGTGGTGCCTTTGACGTAGCGGCCGTTGCCTTTCGTCAAGCGGTCGAGCGCGGCATCAGGGGAGATGACATTTTGTGGCTTCGGCGGCGTCTTGTCGTTCGCAGCCAATGCCACGCGGCCCATCAAGCCTGACGCCAGTGCCGATGCCGCGAGTGTCAGAGCATTGCGTCGTGTTGGTTGATACCCATTCTGGCAAAATTCGCACATGCTTTCCCCCATCCGGTTGCTGGCGGTGAGGATACTAGTCAGCGTGCGAGGTGAAGTAAATTTGTGACGTCTAGAGAGACGCGAGTTCGTGGGAGGAGTGAGCAATCCGTACAGTGCGGGGTTGTTTTACTAGCTCCGCCGGGCCGCGCTGGCAAACCGCGTCGCTTCATCGGCGGCGCGAAACAGCGCCATGGCTTTATTGATGCATTCCTGTTGCTCGAACTCGGGTTGGGAATCGGCGACGATCCCGGCACCCGCTTGAACATACATTTTACCGTCCTTGAGGAGTGCCGTGCGCAAAGCGATGCAGGTGTCCATTTGTTCACCGGCCGAAAAATAACCGACGCAGCCGGCATAGAGAGAACGCTTTTCGTTTTCTAATTCGTCGATGATCTGCATCGCGCGCACTTTCGGCGCGCCGGAGACGGTCCCTGCCGGGAAACCGGCCGCGAGCGCATCGAGCGGCCCGCAATCTTTGCGCAAACTTCCTACGACATTTGAGACAATGTGCATGACCTGGCTGTAGCGCTCAACGAAGAACTGATCGGTCACTTTGACGGTGCCGATTTCGGCAACCCGGCCGATGTCATTGCGGCCGAGATCGAGCAGCATGAGGTGCTCGGCGCGCTCCTTGGGATCGGCGAGAAGCTCGGCTTCAAGCACCAGATCTTCGCGCGGTGTGGCGCCGCGCGGGCGCGTGCCGGCAATCGGGCGGATAGTGACGACGCCGCCGGCGGTCTTGACCATGATTTCAGGGCTGGATCCGGCAATGGCAAAGTCGCCGAGATTAAGAAAATAAAGATACGGCGACGGATTAACGCGGCGCAAAGCGCGATAGAACGCAAATGGCGGTAGCGCGAACGGCAGTTCGAAACGTTGTGAGAGTACAACCTGAAAAATGTCGCCGGCGGCAATGTAGTCTTTCGCGCGCTCAACCATGCGCTTGAATTCGGCGGGAGTTGTGTTGGATGTGGGCTTGACGAGCAGTGGGTGGTTCTGGATTTCAGCAGTCTTATCGAGCGGCCGGTCCAGCGAATGAACCACCGACAATAGACGTTCCCTGGCGCCTGCTAACGCCGCTTCGGCCGGCACGGCCTCATCTCTGCGCACCGGCGTAACGATCGTAATCGTGTCTTCGACCGCGTCGAAAATTAGAATCAATGTCGGGCGGACGAGGACGGCGTCCGCAATGCCGATCCGATCATTGCGAGGAGGCGGCAGGTCTTCAATCAGGCGAACGATGTCGTAGCCGAGATAGCCGAACACGCCGGCCGCCATAGGCGGCAGGCCGTCCGGAAGGGCGATGC
>JBPYFG010000429.1:0-5743 GCA_051986365.1 Xanthobacteraceae bacterium | reverse complement strand
GGGGTTTCCAGAAAAAATGTCTTGGTGTTCGGCCGCACCGCGGCGCGCCAGGCATCGAGATTGCAGCCGTCAACCAGCGTCGAGGTGACGCCAAAGCGCGGCAAGAAATCCTCGACGACATAACGGCAGGAACCGAACATCGCTTTGGCGGCGACGACGTGATCGCCGGCTTTGACCTGCCCGAGTAGCGACAGTGTCACCGCCGCCATGCCGGTCGCAGTGGCGCGCGCCGCCTCGGCGCCTTCAAATGCCGCCATGCGGCGTTCGAACATGTCGACGGTTGGATTGGCGAACCGCGAATATTGATAGCCCGGGTCTTCGCCCTTGAACCGCGCCTCGGCTTGGGCCGCGGTTTCGTAGACATAGCCCTGGGTGAGAAACAGCGCTTCCGAAGTCTCGCCGTAGGGCGAACGCAACGTGCCCGATTGCACGAGGCGCGTTTCCGGGCGAAAGCTCTTTTTTGCCGACGCGGACATGTGGCCCTCCTTAGCCAACACGCGTTTTGGCCGCCAAAACGCGGTCAAAACAAAACCCGGCCGGGGAAATCCTCGGGCCGGGCTCACGCGTCCCCGGCCTTTTAGCGACTTGTTTTACGTGGCTGCAAGCCGGCCGGCTCAAATGACCACGGGATAACGTGATGTATACGCTGCGGCCGTCTTTGCGTCAAACCGAGCATCGGATTAGATCGCAACGGTGCGCCGATGAGATCGCTGCCGGTCCGCGAATGGCTCTGAGCTTTAAAGCTTCTGAACAAGGAATTCTGCCCGATCGCCTGATCGCGGCACTGGCGGAACAGGGCGGGATTCGCACCGCCCGGCCGTTCGATGCTGACCAGATTCAGCCGGCCAGTCTCGATTTGCGTCTTGGCACAATAGCCTATCGTGTGCGCGCCAGTTTTCTGCCGGGTCCCGGCACCACGGTGGCGCAACGCATCGCCGAACTGAAACTGCACGAATTCCCGCTCGCCGCCGGCGCCGTTCTGGAAACCGGCTGCGTCTATATCGTGCCGCTGATCGAGAGCCTGGCAATGCCGGCCGACATCGCCGCGGCGACCAATCCAAAAAGCTCGACTGGCCGGCTCGACGTATTCACGCGCGTCATCGCCGATGAGACCCGCGGCTTCGATCGCATTGCCGGCGGTTATCACGGTCCGCTTTACGCCGAGATCAGTCCGAAAACGTTTCCGGTATTGGTGCGCGAGGGTTCGCGATTGTCGCAACTGCGCTTGCGCCGCGGCGATGCTGCGCTCTCGGGCGAGGCGCTCCGCGCCTTGCACGCGCGCGAGCGGCTGGTCGATCGTGCCGAAGCGGTGATGGGCGATGGTGTCGCGGTCAGCATCGATCTCGCCGGGTCCGGGCCAAACGATCGCGCGGGCTTAAACGGCATCGTCGGTTATCGCGCCAAGCGGCATACCGGCGTCATCGAAGTCGAGCGCCGCGGCGCTTACGAGGTTGCCGATTTCTGGGAGCCCATCGCGGCGCGCGCCGATCGGAGCCTTATTCTCGATCCCGACGAGTTCTACATCTTGGCATCGACGGAGGCGGTCCAGGTGCCGCCGGACTTCGCTGCCGAGATGGTCCCATTTGATCCGCTGGTCGGCGAATTCCGCGTGCATTACGCCGGATTTTTCGATCCGGGTTTCGGTTATGCGGGGGCTGGCGGCTTGGGTTCACGCGCGGTGCTGGAGGTCCGCTCGCGCGAAGTGCCTTTCATCCTGGAGCACGGGCAGATCGTCGGCCGGCTGGTCTACGAAAGAATGTTGGCCCGTCCCGATCAGCTTTACGGCAGCGGCATCGGTTCCAATTACCAAGCCCAGGGGCTCAAATTGTCGAAGCATTTCCGCTAATGCGGAGCACTTGGAACCTACTCTGCGGGGGCCGCGCCGCCGTTGACGAGCTTGCCGCAGGCGGAAATTGTTGTGGTATTTCTTGACGAAGAAAAGGTTCCTCGTGCCGAGCAGCGTTATACGAAATCGGGGAAAGCCGAAACAGCGCAGCGAGCAGGCGATCATCTTTGGTGCCGTGGCGCTGATCGCCATTGCGATCGGGTGCGTCGGCATCGGCTTCGCACAAACCGGCTACGACCGTCCTGGCGGCGATTATACCAGCGCGCCTGTCGCCAACGGCGATCCGATGGTCTGCGCCGCCCGTTGTGAGCGCGACAAAGGCTGCCGCGCCTG
The DNA here is from genome assembly GCA_051986365.1 of Xanthobacteraceae bacterium. Lineage (GTDB taxonomy): Bacteria > Pseudomonadota > Alphaproteobacteria > Rhizobiales > Xanthobacteraceae > BOG-931. Next base: position 3,564 of record JBPYFG010000429.1, on the reverse strand, counting down.
GAGCTTCTCCTATCCTTCTACGTCCGGCGCGCCGGCGATGTGCTGGCTCAAGCGCGAAGTGGTGCCGGCCAAGCAATCGAGCTGCTGCGTGTCAGGCGTGCGCGGGGCGGGCGTGATCGAGCCGAAAGCCGGCGCGATCGAATTTTCGATTGATCGCTTCGGCGGCGATTACCGCTGGTTCGAAACGCCGCCGGATTCCAAAGGCAAAGTTTGCGCCGAGGCGTGTCAAGCCGACCCGCGCTGTCGGGCCTGGACCTATCGGCGGCCCGGTTACGGCGCCGCTTCGGCGCGGTGCTTTCTAAAAGATGCAATCAAGCCGCCGCGACGTCGGCCCTGCTGCATTTCCGGCGTGGTGCGGTGAAGATGTCAGAGGTCAGAGGTGAGAATTCAACGAACATCTCGCCTCTGACCTGCGATCTCTATTGCCCGGTGCCGCCGACCGTGATGCGGTCGATGCGCAGCGTCGGCTGGCCGACGCCAACCGGCACGCCTTGGCCGTTCTTGCCGCAGGTGCCGATGCCCTTGTCGAGGGCAAGATCGTTGCCAATCATCGAAACGCGGTGCAGGTCAGTCGGCCCGTTGCCGATCAGCATGGCGCCCTTGATCGGCGCGCCAATCTTGCCGTTCTCGATGCGATAGGCCTCGGTACATTGGAAGACGTATTTGCCCGAAGTGATGTCGACCTGACCGCCGCCGAAATAGGTGGCGTAGACGCCGTTCTTGACCGAGGCGACGATCTCGCTGGGCTCATGGCTGCCCGCGAGCATGTAAGTGTTGGTCATGCGCGGCATCGGCACGTGGGCAAAGCTTTCGCGCCGGCCATTGCCGGTCGGCTTCATCCCCATCAGCCGCGCATTCTGCCGGTCCTGCATATAGCCGACGAGAATGCCGTCCTCGATCAGCAATGTGCGATTGCTGGGGGTGCCTTCGTCATCAATCGAGAGCGAGCCGCGGCGCAGTGAAATGGTCCCGTCGTCAATGACCGTGACGCCCTTCGCGGCCACGCGTTGCCCCATAAGTCCAGCGAAGGCCGAGGTTTTTTTGCGGTTGAAATCCCCTTCGAGCCCATGGCCGACTGCCTCGTGCAGCATCACGCCGGGCCAGCCGGGGCCGAGCACGACATCCATTTCGCCGGCCGGCGCCGGCACCGCTTCGAGATTGATCAGCGCCTGGCGCACCGCATTGTCTACCGCGCCTTGCCACGCACCTTCCGCAATAAACCGCTCGTAGCCCTCGCGGCCGCCATAGCCGTCGCTGCCGGTCTCTTGCCGATTGCCATCACCGACCACGACCGAGATGTTGACGCGAACTATCGGCCTGATGTCGCGATAGGCTTCGCCATCAGCGCGCAGGATTTCGATCGCCTGCCAGGAAGCCGCGATACTCGCAGTCACCTGCCGGACGCGTGGGTCCTTGGCGCGCGCATAAGCATCGATCGTCTGTAACAGCTGTGCCTTGGCTTCGAACGAGGGGCTTTGCAACGGGCTGTCCTCGCCATAGAGCTTGACATTGCTGCGCGGCGGCGCCGCCGCGTAGTGGCCGGAATAGCCGCCCTTGACCGCGCGCACCGCATCGGCGGCGCGCTCGATCGCGCCTTCGGAAACGTCAGACGAATGGGCATACCCGACCGCTTCGTCCTTCACCGCACGCAAGCCGAAGCCCTGCGAAGTGTCGTAGGTCGCCTGTTTGAGCCGGCCATTATCAAAGGCCAGGGCTTCAGCCTGGCGGTATTCGAGGAATAATTCGCCGTCGTCAGCGCCATCGAGCCCGCGGGAAATGATTTTTGCGAGCCGCGGCCGGTCAAGCCCGGCGCGATCGACGAGCGAAATCGGAGTATTGGTCATGCGATGCCCTGCGTTGTGCGTTTCATCCCTAGCCGCTTAGATAGGCGCATTGGCGCGGGCCGGCGAGGGGCCCGCGACGCCGTTAGTCACGTTTGACGATCCCTGCCTTTTCGATGACGGCGGACCATTTGCTCATATCGGCCTTCATCCGGGCCGTCATTTCATCGGGCGTGCTCGCCCGCATCGCCATGCCCATTTCCGCCGACCGCGTTTGCAGGTCGGCCGACGGCATCACCTCTTTCATGGTCTTATTGAGGCTTGCGATAATCCGCGCCGGCGTCGCCGCCGGAGCGGATAGCCCGTTCCAGCTTGTTACCTCGTAATCCTGCAGCCCGCTTTCGATCACGGTCGGGACCTGCGGCAGATAGGCGGTTCGGCTTGGTCCGGCCGAAGCGAGCGCCACGAGTTTATTGTCGGCGAGCAAACCATGGACCGCGGCGTAGAATTCAAACGCCACATCAATGTCGCCGCGCAGGAGCGCGCCGGCCATGTCGGGCGAAGTGCGGAACGGCACAATGGCGGCCTTGATATCGGCCGTGCTGGTGAAGAGTTCGGCGGCGAGGTTCTGCGTGCTGCCGGGATTGATGGTCCCGATGTTGAGCTTGCCGGGATTGGCGTGCGCCGCCGCGATCACGTCCTTGACCGAGTGCAGCGGCGAACCGGCCCGCGTTACAACGAGCAGGTCGAAGAAGGCAGCGGTGGAAATCGAGGTGAAATCCGTGAGCACGTTATAAGGCAGCGATTTGAACAGCGCTGCCGCGATCGCCGTGTTGTTGCCAGTCATCAACAGCGTATAGCCGTCCCCTGGAGCGGACGCGGCGGCTTGCGCGGCCACAATGCCGCCGGCGCCGGGCCGGTTTTCAATGACGAATTGCTGTCCAAGCCGAGTGGACAGCTTGTCGCCGAGCATGCGCATCGCCACGTCGGCAACGCCGCCGGCGGCGTAGGGGACGATCAGGCTGACCGGCCGATTGGGGTAATCATTCTGCGCCAGGGCCGCGCGCGGCAATGCAGCGCAGGCCAAAAGTCCGGCCAAGAAAATCGCGGCAATGGCCGAGACGAAGCCTGTAGCACGCATCACGTCCGTCCCTGCTCACGGCTCTTTCTGCTCGGGGGTGGTGAACGGCTTTGGCAACGGCGTGGCGGCGGGCTCCGGGTGACGAAGCTACGGCAGCTGGTCGTAGCCTTCGCCAAAACCTTTCAAGCTCATCGGGAAGCCGATCCCTTCCTCCGGCGTCTGGAATATAATGAAAGTCGAGGTCTGCCCGTTGCGCAATTGCTTAATCAGATTGTCGTCCATGACCACTTCGGCAACGCAGCCGCTCGGCAGGCAGCGCACGAAACCGGCGCGGCCGACGTCCTGATTGTCGATCTTAAGTCCAAGGCCGGACGGCAATAACACGCCAAGCGGCGCGACCACCCGCATCAGCCGGCTCTTCTGGTCCGAGGTTTTCAAAACGATGACGGTCAACCCGATATTCGGTCGATCCTCCGCGGTGACGCTTTGCATCAGCGCGCATTGCTCGCCCTGCGCGCCTGGCGGCGTGTCGCAGCGAATTTGCCAGTCGCCATGCACGGATTTGACCGCGCCTTGCGCCGCCGCATGACCCGCCAGCGCCAGTGTCCCCAGCATCAGCGCGATGAATACCGTGATACCCCCGGGCCTCGCCAATGGCCGGACCCGCCAAGCGCCCTCACATTGCGTCATTATGAGTTCCCT